>RGYL01000231.1 GCA_010032085.1 Actinomycetota bacterium | reverse complement strand
ATGCGGATAGTTCCTGATTCCTGTACTGAAGGACTGGCGATTATCGGTGCCGATGGTTACTCAGTGCTTCTTAATAAAGCCGATGATTTGGCAAGTGATTTTGGTGTTTCCTCCTCAACTATTTTGCACTTGCTTGAGCGCTATGGCTCGTTATTCCATGAAGTATTAGAACCCGCAATTCTCGATAAGAATTGGTCAAAACCAATCGTTGAAAGTCTTCCTTATCTGCGCGCCGAAATTCTCTATGCAGCAACACATGAAGGCGCACGCTCAATAGATGATGTGCTTTCTCGTCGCACTCGCATCTCCTTTGAAGCAAGTGATCAAGGAACTTCAGTCGTTGAGGAAGTTGGCGAGATAATCTCAAAAGTCTTGGGTTGGAATAAAACCCAAACCCAGGCTTCGATTGATGAATACCTTGCTATCGTCGAAGAACAGAGAAGCGCCTTAGAGCGCACTTTGCGCGAAACGGTCTAGTTCTTTATCTGACCCTTGCAAGTATCGACTGGTCTTGGGACAGGTTTTGGTGAGGGAGTTGGAGTTGGGGTTGGCTCAGGACCTTGAATCAAAGTAAATGAGATTTGTTGCTCAGAACGTGCATGAGTGTTTGTTTGATCAACATAAATCACCGAACCAATTGTTATACCGGCGGGGAGATCCCTAAGTCTTAAGGTCCAAACTCCAGCAGCATCGCGAACGGGAGTTTGATTTACTCGAAATGCTGGATTATCTGCAAGTTTGAAGGCAACTGTTCCGGTAACGACCGGTAAGATTTGATTGCCCTTACCGGTCCGGGCGGAAGAATTCATGGCACCGATGTAAGTAGATGGCAACATCCAGGAGATAAGCCAATCGATTTCGTAAAAATGTACAACGCTGGAATTCGCTTTGTCATGATCAAAGCTTCAGATACTAGAGATGACGCGGATCAACTAGCACTCAAGTACCTACTAATGGATCGTAATTCTGCTCAAGCCGCAGGTTTATTTACGGGGTACTACCACTACGCAGTATTGCCAAATACAACAAATCGCCAATCTGTAATTCGTGACGCCCAAGCGCAAGCTCAGAAAGCCGTCTGGCGCCTCTCCAGCCTTGGCGGTTACACCGAACGCGACCTTCCCTATGCCCTTGATTTAGAAAACAATTGTGTTGCTGCATCTGGTTCGCGATGCACAAAATATGCTCCAAAAAATTTGGTGACTCTTTGGGCCGAGACATTCATGGCCATGATGCATGAAAAGACCGGCAGAAAACCAATCTTCTACTCTTATCCAACATTTCTTGAACAGGCTATGACAAGAAGCGAAAAATTGCGCCAATACCCGCTTTGGAA
>RGYL01000024.1 GCA_010032085.1 Actinomycetota bacterium | reverse complement strand
ATGGCGCCGGTCGAGAAGAAGTGGGCGATGTAGGAAAGCATCGGTTACATCTACGGCTCGCCTTTCGTTGGCAGCGGCTTCGGCATGAAAGAGGACAGCGCTCGGAGCAATGATTGCCGTGTGCCCGGCGGTATGAATGCGCCACCCGAGATCTACATCATCTCTAAAAAGCGATAACTCTTTATCAAAACCACCGATCTCTTCAAATACATCTCGCCTTATTAGTGCGCCTGCGGTACTGACTGAAAGAACTTCTTTAACTCCATCATGTTGACCTTGATCTTGCTCGCGAAATTCCAAACCAGTCCAACGCGCACCATTTCCAGCAATACTCACGCCTACTTCTAGAAGATGATTGCGGTCATACCAACCGCGCAATTTCGCTCCGGCCAGCGCAACATTCGGCTTCTCATCAACCGCAACTAGTAGCTCAAGGAGAGCATCTGCTTGTGGTGCAGAATCATCATGAATCAACCAGATCCATTCCGTAACTCCTTCTGGGCTACGTCTTAAGCGTGGACTTGCCAGCGCAATATCTACAGCTGCCCCAAAGCCAGTATCGCGAGGCGCCGTGAGAGCTTGGATTCCCGCATTCTTAATTAACCGAAGTGATTCATCTTTCGAGCCAGTATCTACAGCGATGAGTTGATCGATTTCATGACGCTGTTTTGCAAGTGAGGCAACAACTTCGGGTAACCAAGTTGCACCATCATGCGAGATGAGAATTGCCGTGACATGATGGCGAGAGCGTAAAGAATTTGAGATAGAAGTCGGCATCTCACCGCCTTGGATTTAGAAGATTAGGAAAGAAGGTTACGCAGGTCGACGCTTCAAGCGACGACGTTCGCGCTCTGAGAGTCCGCCCCAGATTCCAAATCTTTCATCATGGGCTAGAGCGTATTCCAGACATTCCTGGCGTACTTCGCAGGAGAGGCAAACTCGCTTCGCCTCACGCGTAGATCCGCCTTTCTCAGGAAAAAAAGCTTCAGGATCGGTCTGGGCGCAGAGAGCGCGCTCTTGCCAGGAAAGCTCAATAATTTCGCCATTGCCTAATTGGATTGAGGGACCGGGGATGGGGTTGTGCTCATTTCGACGAGCATCAGTCATCAGCTGAACTCCTACGACAGGGGCCGACCCCTAGGTCGGCGCAACAAGGAGAATTACACGCTTGTTATTCGAAAGAGTCAAGTTGATTTGACGTCAAAAACCGAAAATCTCACCCTGCAATTTTGAACCACTTTTGACGCGAGAATGTGGCGCAAGATAGCTATTTTCAATGAAAACTTCGCCTTCAATAATTGAATCTGCGCCAATAATCGAACCAAGTACATGAGAATTTTCACCAATACTCACGCGATCTTCTACAAAAGAGCCCGCTCCCACATTTGCATTTGGATGGACTTTTGCGGTAGGGGAAATCAATGATTCGCCTTGGATTTGTGGAGTAGCGCGCGAGATTTGAGGATTCATAACCAAATCTCTTGAGGCCTTTATCATCGAAGCCGGTGTGCCCATATCAATCCAGTAATCAGAGTTGCAATACCCGTATATCGGACGGCCGGATTTAAGAATTTGTGGGAAGGTTTCGCGTTCGACTGAAACTACTTGGGCTCGTGGAATCTCCTCCACCGCGGTCCTTGTGAATATGTAGCAACCAGCATTGATGGTCTTTGCGATTGGGTTATCCATTTTCTCTAGGAAATCCAGGACTCTGCCCTCATTAGATATCGGAACACAGCCATAAGCCCGCGCATCATCCACTTCAACAAGATGCAATGTCACAGCGGCTGAATTTCGATTATGAAGTTCGGCTTGTGCCAGCAAATCATGTGCACTAAGAACATCGCCGTTAAAGATGTAAATAGATTCATCCGAAGCAAGTGATAAAACTTCGGCGGCATTTGCAATCGCCCCTCCAGTACCAAGAGGTTGATCTTCAAAGGCATACTTAATATTTATCCCAAAGCGAGAGCCGTCGCCAAAGTAAGGCTTGAATACATCTGCAAGGTAGGAGGTTGCTAAAACCAATTCAGTAACACCAGCATCACGGGCTTTGATGATCTGGTGCTCAGTTACGGGAGCGCCCGCTATGCGAAGCATGGGTTTTGGGACGCTTGTAGTTAGCGGCATTAATCTCGTGCCTTTTCCACCTACGAGAAGAATCGCTTTTTTAATTGCTTTCATAGCGCTTTACCTATTCGTGCTGCCGCTTCATCGATTTTCGCATCGGTAGCGGTTAGGGCAATTCGAATATGCCGGTTGCCCGCTTGCCCATAAAAATTCCCCGGAGTGACGATGATGCCGCGCTCCGCGAACCACGCGACGCTCTGCCAATCCTCCTCACCTCGAGTACACCAGATGTATAAACCTGATTCCGAATTTTCAATCTTGAAGCCATTCTCGAGCAACGCCAATGAAAGCCTTGCTCTGCGATTTCGATAAAGCTCGCCTTGTGCAATCACATGTTTCTCATCGCTTAAGGCGATGCTCATGGCTCGCTGCACGGGAAGTGGAACCATCATTCCCATATGCTTTCGAATCTCTAACAGCTTGCTGATAATGGCGCTATCTCCAACGGCGAAAGCGGCGCGATAACCAGCGAGATTGCTTCGTTTCGATAGCGAGTGGAGCGCAATTAGATTTTTGTTATCTCCTGATGCCAGCTTAAGAATTGAAATCCCGCTTTTCTTATCTGGGAAGGGTAGATAGCACTCATCACTTGCAATCACAATCCCATTTGCTCTTGACCAATCCAATACGGCGCCCATCTCATTTTCGCTATGAACTCTTCCCGTTGGATTTGAAGGTGTATTTAGCCAGACTAGATCTATATCGTTTGTAGGCCATCCGGATGGATCAATATCTACTTCAATAACTTCGGCCTTGGCCAGCATGCCGCCGACCCGGTAGGTTGGATAAGCAATCTTTGGAATCAATATCCGCTTTGCTTCCAAGAGAAATGGCAGAAGCGCAACCATCTCTTTTGATCCGATGGTAGGTAGAACATCAAATTCCCCACTTGCCCCCAAGATTTCGCGGGCATACCTTGTTAGTGAATCTCGTAACTCTTTTGAGCCAGTCGTTACTGGATAACTTGGAGAGTTGGCTGATGCGCGAAGTTCGGCTTGGATGAAATCTGGGGTTGGATCAACCGGAGTGCCTTGCGAGAGATCTATCGCACCTTGCGGGTGGGATCTTGCCCGTTGCCCATATGGGGCTAGGGCATCCCAAGGAAAATCAGGGAGTTTCAAAAAGTCCTAGTTCTCGGGCTTCTTTTCAATCTGTAGAAGCTTTGGATGATCCTTGCCGGTCGCGCCAACTTTGCTGGCACCTCCGGGAGAGCCAAGCTCATTAAAAAACTCGGAGTTAACATCTTTGAATTCTCCCCATTGAGAGGGGACATCATCTTCGTAATAAATCGCCTCGACTGGGCAGACCGGTTCACAAGCGCCACAATCCACGCACTCATCCGGCTGGATATAGAGCATCCGCTCGCCTTCATAAATACAGTCAACCGGGCATTCTTCGATACAGGACTTATCTTTCACGTCCACACATGGAAGTGCGATCACATATGTCACGGGCGACTCCTTACTTAGGCCGAGAACCTAATCCTACAGAATCGTAGATAATTGAGAGGTATGAAGCGCGCTGATGCAGCACCGCTTGCGATTTACGACACCCTCTCCCGTGAAGTAAGAGAAGTACGAGCAAGTGACGGCAAAGCGGTACGGATTTATTGCTGTGGGCCGACGGTTTATCGCGACGCCCACATCGGAAATTTGAGGACTTTCCTACTCGCAGATCTAGTTCGAAGAAGTCTGGAGTTCTCTGGGATAAAAGTTAAGTTGGTTCAAAACATCACAGATGTCGGTCACATGAGTGAAGATTTTGAAGAAGACAAAATGATTGCTGCCGCCAAAGTCGAAAAGCGAGATCCCTACTCAATCGCTCGTGAATATGAAGATCGCTTTCATAAAGACTGCGCCGCATTAAATATCAAACCCGCAGATCTATATCCCCGGGCAAGTGAATGTATCGAGTTGATGATTGATTCGATCAACAATTTAATGGCAAAAGGTTTTGCCTACCAGGGCGAGGATGGATCTGTTTATTTTGATTCCACTAAATTTGAAAGCTATGGGGCGCTTAGTGGAAATCGATTAGATGCGCTAAAGCCGGGTCATCGTTACGAATTTACTGAAGCCGGTGCAAAACGCTTCCACGCAGATTGGGCGCTCTGGAAGGCTGCGGGTGAGCGAAAAGAAATGATCTGGGATACGCCTTGGGGGCGTGGGTTTCCCGGATGGCATATCGAATGCTCCGCGATGTCTCTTAAATACCTGGCTGGGAAAGTTGACCTACACATCGGAGGCATCGATCTTCGCTTTCCTCATCACGAAAATGAAAGAGCGCAATCAAATCCACTTATTGCAGGTAGCGGCGAAGAAGCAGTCACGCTCTGGCTGCATGGCGAACATCTACTCTTTGAAGGTCGGAAGATGTCAAAGAGTTCTGGAAATGTAATTTTAATAAAAGATGTAGTTGCACGGGGCTTAGATCCGATATCGCTCCGGTTTTGTTTTATGGAGAATCGCTATCGCAGTCAGATGGATTTGTCTTGGAGTTCAATTCAAGCTGCCCATAATCTTTTGGAGAGATGGCGTAAGTCCTATCAAGAATGGTTAGGTGACTCTGCCCTGCACTCAAGTCGGGTTGCTGCGTTAGTAACTGAGATTGCCCAAGAATTTGGCGACGATCTAGATACGCCACAGGCGATATTGAAACTTCGAACTATTGAGCGATCTGAGTTCTCTGCTGGTGAGAAGCGGGCGCTCTTTGAGGCGCTCGATCCACTCTTCGGACTAAATCTCCTTGAGTTGCGTGCCACTAAATCTCTGCCCGATGAAGCACGCGCCCTCCTAGAAGCTAGGGCAAAAGCGAGAGCTGAGCGAGATTTCAAAAGCAGTGATTCGCTTAGAGAGCAACTTGCAATACTAGGTATTGAGGTGCGTGATACCGCAGACGGTCAAGAGTGGAGTTGGCGGGTTAACTAACTTTCCGTGCCCGCAAAGTGAGCATTACTATCAATGCTGCTCCTCCAAGCACAAATGTATTTCCGTAAAGATTTGCTTCCACAAGCAATTCACCGCCATTACCAACAGTTGATCCACGTATGACAATTAAAGACCAGCCGATTAGAAATAGCCAAGAGCAGAGTATGGAGCGATACATCTCTCGGACCAGATATGCCCCTGTCACAATTGCAATAAGTGATACAGCTAATCCAATAGGTCTGTAACTATTGTGGAGAAATACGCCAGAAACGCCCACGCCGGCACCGAAGAGCGCCGAGATAATATTTTTCAATTAAGTTCAACTCCAGCAAATAAATCGAGCTCGCGCCCTTTCTCATCAAAAGGTGCTGCTGCTTCGCCTTTCACCAGACGATAAAACTCACGCCCCCAAACTCGAAACCCGAGATTGTCGGAGAGGGCAAAGAAGGGGCCATCTACCGCTATCTGTGTTGGGTGAGCTTTCATCGCAGCCATTTTCTTTTCTACAAACTCATCGCCATTGAAGACTGTTGTGACCAATTCATCTGGAGCGGCAAAGGGAAAATCCTCGGCTTTCTCAACTCCGAAGAAATCCACACCGGTCCCCTTCATAGCTGCTATTCCCTCTTCAATTACTGAGACTGGAATTGTGTTCCAATAAATTTTCTGGATATCCCAACCATTGCTCCGGGCTAATTCGGCGGCTCGCATTGCAACTTGGTGAGCCTTAATGTGATCAGGGTGGCCATAGCCACCATTTTCATCGTAAGTGATTAGTACATGTGGCTTCACCTCATGAATGATCGTCTCAAGATGACGCGCAGCTTCATCTAAATCGCAATTCCAGAAAACATCGGGACGAGCATTTTGCGGCGTCCCAATCATCCCGCTATCCCGCCAACTCTTATTTGGAGCGCCAAGGAATCGAAAATCAGTAACACCCAATTCGTTCATCGCAGCTGCTAATTCAATCTCGCGATGTGCACCTAAGCCATCAGTTTTATCGCTTGCAAGATGAGCTAATTCAGGAACCAAGATCTCACCCTCTTCACCGCGCGTACAGGTAACGAGAGTGACTTTTGCTCCGCGCGCAACATACGAGGCCATAGTCGCCCCATTGTTGATTGACTCATCATCGGGATGCGCGTGTACGAGAAGAAGTCTTGGCTGGATGGAGGAAATCATTTAGAGGTAAGCGTACTCTTGAGATTTCGAACTAGTGAATTGGAGTGAGAGGCTCTAATATGAGCGTGATGAGTGGCACAGAAATTAAGAGTGAACCTAAGTCTCGTCTTCCGAGAGATGAGCGGCGAGCACAACTACTAGTAGCCGCTTTGGAAATCTTTACAGCTTCTGGATATCACGCTGCTTCGATGGATGAAATTGCTGAGCGTGCGAGCGTAAGCAAGCCCGTTCTTTATCAACATTTCCCCTCAAAGTTAGATCTCTATCTCGCCGTGCTTGATTTGCATATAGATTCTTTAGTCTTTGCGATTCAAAAAGCGATTGCATCAACTCGAGATAATCGCAACCGAGTCAAGGCAACTATCGAGGCTTACTTCGGTTTCATTGAAGGAGAGGGCGAAGCTTTTCGACTTTTATTTGAGAGCGATATGAGCGTTGAACCACAAGTGCGTGAACGTCTTGAGCGAATGAGTTATGACTGTGCCGTAGCGGTAAGTGCTGTTATCTCCGCTGACACTGGATTACCTAAAGATGAATCTATGATTCTTGCAATTGGGCTGATCGGATGTGCGCAAATTACTGCCCGTCATTGGTTAGAAAAGGGCGGAAAGATAGATAGGACCGGGGCAAGTACTCTCATCTCCAGCCTGCTGTGGCGTGGAATCTCCGGATTCCCTCTCACTAAGTGAACTGAAATAGTGAGCGGATATAGAATCAAGTTATGACAACAAAGAAAAACGTAAAAAGCGAGGGCGCAAAGAGCGAGATTCGTATCGCCATCTCAGACCAAGCGCGCGAGATCACCATTGAAGTGAGCCTTGATCGCGAAGAGGTGCTTGCCCTAATTAAGAAATCAATCTCTGGAAATGAGCCGTTAGTTTTATCGGATGTGCGGGGACGAAATTACTTAATACCCTCGGCCAAGATAAGTTCGGTGGAGATTGGTGATAGCGCGGAACGTCGCGTCGGTTTTGCTGGACTCTAAAAAAGTCCCATCTCCTCTAATAAGAGATAACCCAGTTCTCTAAAGTCTGAGGCAATTTCGGAGTTTTTGTTTTCACTTAATACCGAGCGGGTTGATAGTTGTGCCGCTTGAATAGAGTCATCCCGACGTATAGCCACGTTAAGGAATTTGAAGTCTTCAGTTACCGCAATGCGCAGTTCTTCATCCCATGGGAGCATGCGATTTTCGAGAATCCGGATTTCTGGTTTAGTAGCGCTCTTTGAGGCGAAGTCACGCAAATTTAATACGCCCCTAATCGAAAGCATGCTGCCATCAATTGGCGCGATGATCTCATCGGCAAAATCAATAAGTGGCGTAATTAAAGCGCTTGGGCCGGAGGGACTATCAAGCAAGATGACATCAAATTCTGAAATTTGTTCCGCTAGTTTTGCCATGCCTTTGAAGTCCGTATGAAAGAGCCGGCTGGCACTTGGAACCAGCGAGAAACGATCGGCACTCTTCACTATCGCGTTCTCGAGTTTTACTCCCCCATCAAAGAGTTCTCGGGTTGAATAGCGGGGATTCTCGATGCCAGATAGAAAAGTAAGTGCGGCACCTGGATCTGCATCAATCACAAGAGCGCGCTTTCCATACTCGGCAAACGCGGTTGCTAAAGAGTGAACTACCGTTGTTTTTCCGGTTCCACCGGCGAGGTTTGCTACCAAAATCTTTCTCATGAAGCCCGGCCCATTCGAGCTTTGGCTTCTCGCAGTTGCGGACTCTCCCTAAACCAAGCGGGAAGAGTTGATAGCGCTGCACGAGTAGTTTTTAGAGCTAAATCTGTTGGTACTTCTTGGCCCGGAAATGATGGCCACCCATAAAGTCGACGCGCCCATTTAGGGAGAGAAGCGGCTGCTAAAGAAGTGATTCCACCCCAAAGCGGGGCAATCGGAGTTCCAAAACGCAACAAGGGAGGAAGTGGCGGGAGAGCGATAAAAAGTGCAGCGCGCTTTGCATCATCACTTGCAACTAGTTCCGGTTGAATCCTGAGAAAATATTCATCTAGTTCGCTCTTACTCTTAGGAGTAACTGCGGGATCGATGCCAACTAATTCTGCAAACTTAACCATCTCTAGAAGATATTGATCTATTTCTGCGGGAGTTAATTTCAATCCGGAGCGAATTGCCGTATCCAGAAAGGCATCGAC
>RGYL01000230.1 GCA_010032085.1 Actinomycetota bacterium | reverse complement strand
AATTTTAGTAGAAAAGTTCTTGAATAAAAGGATACTTTTTACTGATATAGTGTATAAATTGCTTAGTATTTTAAATTCAAAAGCTATTAAAAATTACTTAAAAAATAACAGGATTCAACATATAAATGACGTTTTTAAAGCATATAATTTTTGTAGGAGTTTAGTAGTTTGATTAGATTTTTTGTACTATTTTTTTTTATATTAACGACAATTTCTTTTGCTGAAATTAAAAAAGTTAATATTGTTGGAAACTCTAGAGTTAACTCTAATACCATCGAAACATTAGTAGATAAAAAAATAACTAATGTTGATTCAATTTTTATTAATAATTTAACAAAAAAAATTTATGATACAGAATTTTTCTCTGATGTAAAAATTTCTTATAACCAAGATACTTTAACAATAACAGTCGTAGAAAATCCAATTGTAAATTTTTTTTACATTAACGGGGTTAAAGACTCCGATCTAGATCAGATTAATAAAATTATAACTCTTAAAGAAAATAGTATTTTTTCAACTTCAAAATTAAAAAAGAATATTGAAGACACTAGAGAGTTTTTAAATGCTTCAGGCTACTATCAAGCGACAATTGTACCTGAAGTTATAAAAATTGATAACAACCAAGTTAATTTAATAATTAATATTGATAAAAAAGATATTTCTAAAATTAAAAATATTTATTTTATTGGTAATAAATATTTTAGTAATAGCCAATTACTTGATGTCATTACTTCAAAAGAGGATTCGTGGTGGAAGCTTTTTACTTCTTCTGCTCTGAGTGAGCAAAGAGTTGAATATGATAAGCAACTCTTAAAAGATTTTTATAAAAATAAAGGATTTTTTGAAGCTCAAATTGAAAGTGCCTTTGCTAGTGTAGATAAAAGTAATAACTTTTCCCTAACTTTTTCTATTAATTCTGGAAAAAAGCACAAATTTGGAGATTTTGAAATTAAAACATCAGCCGCAACATTTAAGGATCAAGATGTTAATGAGATTAAAGCATTTTCAAGTAAATTATTAAAAAATGAGATCTATTCAACCGACATAGTAAATAAATTAAATAGGCAAGTTACAAGTTACCTAGAGTCAAAAAAATACAGTAATTTTGAGATTAACATTCAAGAATTAAAAAAAAGTGATGATTTAATTAGTATTGCTTTGCAACTTAGTGAGGGTCAAAAAGTACTTATAGATAAAATTAACATTCAAGGAAATACTATTACAGAAGAAAAAGTAATTAGAGATAGCTTAGTATTAGCGGAAGGGGATTATTTAAATTCAACTAAAGTTAAAAAATCAGTAGATAATATTAAATCAAGACAACTTTTTAGTAAGGTTGACTATAAAGT
>RGYL01000229.1 GCA_010032085.1 Actinomycetota bacterium | reverse complement strand
ACGAATCATTGCCAAAGCAATTTATTGCAAAATGGCTCTTGAAAAACGGAGTTAGACTAAAGCAACCGCGCCCACATTCAATTGTTCTGCTTCCATCTGGAGGCATTGGAGCGCTTGGTACTGTCATGGATGATGGTCAAACGCTATTCATTACTGAAAAAACAGGCGTTGTATTAGCTTTTCTTCCCAATACTATTGGTTATCATTTTTGGTTAAACAAATGACACGAAAGCTTCTTCCTTACGAACACCAGCTTATTAAAGCTCTTGATGTAACGGAAGAAGAGTATTTGGATTTTTTGTCGGCACAATATGACTACTCTCTTTCCATTGAAGATAAATTAGCGACGCCGCAGGCCCTTGGTATTGACTGGGCTCTTGTTTCTCTGGTTTTTACTATTGTTGGAACAGTAGCGCAAGTGGCAGCGGCTCTTCTTGCTCCCAAACCGCAAACGCCAGATAAGAAAAGCCAACGCGCATCACGACAAGAAAGATTTGCTCCGCGTACTGGCTTTAATTCAGTGCAAGAACTTGGTCGCTATGGAGATCCAGTTAATTTAGTGTATTGCAATTCAACAGTCAATCCAACTGGAGGAGTGAGGGTTGGCGGATCATTGATTTGGTCTTCTGTGACAAGCTACGGCTCAAGTCAGTACATGGAAACGTTAATGCTAATTGGAGCAGGAACAATTAATAGCATTGATTTTTCGCGGAGCGCATTTGGCCAGACGCCTATTCGCCAATTTGCATCGCAAAAAACTTGGACCTATTTCAACCCAGTTGGCAATGTCAAATTTAATAACATTGTATTTCCTTCCGGCAGTACAACTGATCCAAACTACACGGCTTCTGATATTGTTTACAAAATCAACAAACATGATGGTACAGTTATGGATCTTCAAAACCCTGCAAATATGCCAGAACCAAATTTTATTAAATCTATTAATGAACCTTGGATAAATGCAACAATAATTCTTCCAGATGAATATCTGGGTTCAATTATGAAATTATGTGAAGAAAAAAGAGGAAAGCAAAAAAGCTTAAGTTATTCAGGAAATCGCGCAGTACTATCTTATGAATTACCATTAAACGAAGTTGTTTTTGATTTTTACGATAAGATCAAATCAATTTCTAGCGGCTATGCAAGTTTTGATTATGAATTGAATGATTATAGAGAAGGTGATCTAATTAAATTATCAATATTGGTAAACGAGGAGATGGTTGATGCACTGTCCATGATCATTCATAAAGACTTTGCAGTAAGACAAGGAAGATTAATGTGCGAAAGATTAAAGGACTTGATACCGAGACATCAATTTCAGATCCCAATTCAAGCTGCAATTGGCGGAA
>RGYL01000228.1 GCA_010032085.1 Actinomycetota bacterium | reverse complement strand
AAGTCCGTTTTCACGAAGCCATTTATAAGCTTCTTCCCTTCGGATATCATCTTTGGGAAGAGTACATCTGTATTCTCTTTTGACTGTTACAGATGAACCATCAGCTAATTTCAAAGAACTCAAACCTTGCTCTGCAAGTAGTTCGGGTATAATTCTTGAACTTATATCGTCAGCTAATTTTTTTAAATTATCTACATGTTCTTCAGCACGCGCAATATCATCCTGTAAGTTTTTTAACTTTTGACATTCAGCTGCTATAGTAGTTACTTCTACATTGTCTAGAAGATCTGTTGAATCTTCCAACATCATTTGTTTTACATCGTCACTCATATTATCCTTTCTGAAAGAGATCGATTTCAATTGGGTAATATTTAAGCTCTCTACGATCCCATTTCAAGAGATTAAATTGACCATTGGTCATATCGGTTGCTATAGCACAGGAAATACCAATGATCGAAGGATCTCCTGTTAGCAATATATAATCCTGTTTCCTAAAGTCTCTAAGATTTTTTCTCATCTTGAAAACAAAAGGAGAAGAACTATATATAATTTGTGAATCATCACCATATCTAGGTAAGCAAATAACTAAATAACCAAAGTTAGATGCACCTAAAATGTTAATATTTGCAGGTGGTTCTTGTAATACATAAACAAAATTTTCTTTAGGATTGTTTTTATAAAATTCTAAAAACTCTCGCAAAGATCTTTCTTCAAACAATTTAAATATTTTAGTCTTCATTCTTATTTCTCTCTTGACAAACAATATAATGATGTTTATTTATTATGTCAATAGAAAGAATTAAATTATTTTATGGTAAGAAATTATAGGTTTAAAAGTAAACCATATGAACATCAATTGGTTGCTTTAGAAAAATCTTGGGACAAAGAAGAGTTTGCATACTTCATGGAAATGGGTACTGGAAAATCAAAAGTTCTCATTGATAATATTGCTATGCTTTATGATAAAGGCAAAATTAATGCGGCAATGATTATAGCACCAAAAGGTGTTTATAGGAACTGGTTATCTTCAGAAATTCCCACACATATGCCTAGCCATATACAATATAAAAGTGTATTATGGACAGCTTCGACATCCAAAACAAAAGATAAAGAGTACCAATCTTTGTTTGAAACAGACTATAACCTTCACATCTTTATTATGAATGTTGAGGCCTTATCAACGCCAAAAGGTATGACTTTTGCGCGTAAGTTTTTGTCGTGTCATAATACTTTAATTGCTGTAGATGAATCTACTACAATTAAAACACCAAAAGCTGCGCGTACTAGAAATATTATAAGTATTGCAAATCTTGCTAAATACAGAAGAATACTTACAGGTTCTCCTATAA
>RGYL01000227.1 GCA_010032085.1 Actinomycetota bacterium | reverse complement strand
ACAGCCGGCTGCTCTGCCGATTGAGCTATCAGGGATCGGCTAAAACTCCGGCAGACTCTACGACAAGCCTTCTCCGAATGCCAATTCTCGAAGCGAGCGACGCTTTGACTCCATCTCGACTAATCGGGCAAAGATTTCGCCATACTCCTTCTCATTCTCCACCGGATTAAGTCGTTGCAGCGAAGATTTGATTTCGGCAATAGAGCGCGAAAGCGCAACCTCATTTAATCTTGCTGTGATACTTGAAACATATCTATCTGAAATAGCTCCATCAGTTCTTACCGGTTCTACCATAAGTTCAGTAATAAAAGAGCGCAACTCATCTGACTCAACTTTATTCATATCTATAGCTTCTAATTCACTTTGGGTATCAATAAAAGCGCGCAACCTTTGATAAGCCGGATGAGAAAATGCATTTCCCTCAATCTCACTCCAATTTCTAGAAAATGCTGGCATCTGTAGGCGAACCTTTAATACCTCGCGCTCTAAGGCAAGACGCGGCTCATTTGGATCAGGACGCCAATTATTTGTGATTGGTTCATCAGCCTTGGCGGGCGCGGATTTTGTGGCAACTTTCTTTACTGCAGAAGTCACAACATCAACATCCATTCCTAACCAACCAGCAAGAGTGCGAACATACTCAGGCCTTAAGGAGGCGTCGCGTATCTTTCCAATCAAAGGAGCAGTTGAATTTAGCGCTGCGACACGACCTTCGGGAATTGCTAAATCAAAATTCTTTAATTGGGTACGGATGGCAAATTCAAAGAGCGGGACTCGTCTTGCAATCAAATCGCGCACGGCGCCATCGCCACTCTTTTGGCGTAATTCGCAAGGGTCAAAGCCATTCGGTTCCACCGCCACAAAAGTTTGAGTGACAAATTTCTGGTCGTCATCAAATGCGCGTAGCGCCGCCTTTTGGCCAGCAGCGTCTCCATCAAATGTGAATATCACTTCGCCTCTAAAGGAATCGTCATCCATGAGTAATCTTCGAAGAATGCGAATGTGGTCATCGCCGAAAGCAGTACCGCAAGTTGCAACTGCTGTAGTCACGCCCGCTAAATGTGCTGCCATCACATCGGTATATCCCTCTACAACCACCACTTGGCGCTGTTTTGCGATCTCTTTCTTTGCTCGATCTAAGCCATAGAGAAGCTGGCTCTTCTTATATATGGGTGTTTCCGGAGTATTCAGGTACTTGGGCCCGTTATCTTGTTCATCGCTGGCAAGTTTGCGCGCGCCGAATCCAACTACATCCCCGGTGATGTCACGAATTGGCCAGATTAGACGATTTCTAAATCTATCAATCGGGCCGCGTTGTCCTTCCTTAATCAATCCAGCAATATTTATTGC
>RGYL01000226.1 GCA_010032085.1 Actinomycetota bacterium | reverse complement strand
ATGGCGTTGAAGATGCTGAGATAGTTGACGAAGGTAAGTAATGACCGAGAAGGTCGAAGAAGAAGTAACGAGCGAGGCAACTGAGTCGAACACAATCGACCCGGTTGCCGCGCTAACTGAGGACCTACAAAGACTTCAAGCTGAGTATTCAAACTACAAAAAGCGGGTGGATCGTGATCGCGCTCTTGCGGGCGATTACGCCGTTTCGGGAGTCTTAAGTGAACTTCTACCAATTCTCGATGACCTCGATCGCGCCTCGCAACATAGTGAGCTAACCGGTGGCTTTAAAGCGGTTGCAGATCAAGTCACAAACATCACCCAGAAACTTGGCTTAGAGAAATTTGGAGAAACTTCAACTTCTTTTGACCCAAATATCCACGAAGCACTCATGCACGAAACTTCAAAAGAAGTGCAAGAAACGACTGTTACAAAAATCCTCCAACCCGGATATAAATATAAAGAAAGAATTCTTAGGCCAGCGCGAGTGGTAGTCACTGACCCAGAACATGGCAGCTAAAGATCTTTACGAGAAGGACTATTACGCCATCCTTGGTGTTGATAAAAAAGCGGACGGCGGAACTATAAAGAAAAAGTATCGCCAACTAGCGCGCGAACTCCACCCAGACAAAACAAAGGGCGACAAGAAACTAGAGGATCGCTTCAAAGAGGTATCCGAGGCCTACGACATTCTTAGCGATGATAAGAAACGCGCCGAGTATGACCAAGCTCGAGAGATGTTTAAGTCTGGTGCTTTTCGCCAAGGTGCGAATCAATACAGTGGAGACTTTAGTGATCTCTTTAGTGGCGGCGATATTTTCTCGCAAATTTTTGGCGGTAGGCGAGGCCCAAGAAAGGGCGCAGACCTTCAAAGCTCTGTGACAATTTCTTTTCGAGATGCAATTTTTGGAAAACAAATCGATATTAGTAAGGGCTTAACAGTAAGAATTCCGGCCGGAATTAGCGACGGCGGAAAAGTTCGCGTAAAAGGTAGAGGTGAACCCGGCGAAGCTGGCCCAGGTGATTTATACGTAGTCGTATCCGTAGTCCCTCACCCAGTCTTCTCCCGTAAAGGCGAGAACATTCATGTCACAGTTCCAGTGAGTTTCACCGAAGCAGCTCTTGGAGCCGATATACCGGTGCCCACTCTTGAAGGTGATGAAGTAAAGGTGCGAATCGCACCCGGAACTCAAAACGGGAAAACTTTTAGAGTTAAAGGACGCGGTGTGAAAAAGGGCGTAAACGCCGGGGATTTAATGGTCTCAATTGAAGTTCAAGTCCCACAGAGAGTAGATGGAAAAGCCAAGCGCGCGTTAGAGGAGTTTGCCGAAGCAACCAAGGGTGAGAACCTTC
>RGYL01000225.1 GCA_010032085.1 Actinomycetota bacterium | reverse complement strand
TTGCATGTCACCCCTCCTCGAGGGGCTTGGGTCCCCCGAGGCGGAGGTTCGGTATCTGAGTGTGGTGTCCGAATTGGGTGGAATACAGAGTGGTTTCTCCCTAGGAATTCTCAGTTTGTGCGCGTATAACCTTCCAGTATTGGGGAGAATTCACATGTGTCTCACATGAATATCGACCAAGGTACTCAGGACAAAGGAGTTCTATGCGGACTTCGGACATAGAATTGTTCGAAGTAGGAACCAGAAAGATGGGAGCATCTAGTAAATGAAGAAATCAAAGCTAATGGCAGCATCAGTTATTGCTGGTGCGGCACTTACTCTGGGATCTGTTACCGGTGCAGTTGCACATGATCGTAAAGGTGATCGCGGCGCTGGATTAACAAAGATTCTCGGAGGCTTAGTGGCAAAGGGAACTTTGACACAAGCGCAAGTCGATGCAGTTACCAAAGCGATGGAAGATCTCCGCGCAGCAGGTAAAGCGGCACATGATGCAATGCGTGCAGCTCATATCAAAGTAATCACAGATACTTTGGGAATTACCGAAGCTGATCTCACTGCTCGCATGAAAGCAGGCGAGACTCTTGCCACAATCGCAGGTGCAAAGAAAGATGCGTTAATCGCAGCTCTAGTTGCATTCCATACCAAGCAGATTGATGGAGCGGTCACCGCAGGCAAGATGACTGCAGATCAAGCAACAAAATTGAAGGCAAACTTGAAAGATCGAGTGACTGCTGGCGTCGAGCGCCTTGAGGGTCCCGGTAAAGGATTTGGCCATCACAAAGGAATGATGGGTGGAAAAGGCCACGGTCACGGACCGAGGGCTTAACCCATTCTTCAATTGCCTTTCTAAATTAGTTACCTTCTCCTAGACTGAACCACCGGTCGCAAAGCCGGTGGTTCTTTCATTTATACCGACTTTTTTGAGAGGGTTGGCAGGTGAAGGTGCATATCGGAAGTGATCACGCAGGTCTTGAATTCAAGAACAAGATCGTCAAGCACTTGCAATCTAAGGGCCACGAAGTTGTTGATCATGGTCCCCACTCTTTTGACCCACTTGATGACTATCCCGTCTTCTGTATCCCCACGGCTGAGGCCGTTGCAAAAGAGCCTGGATCCTTTGGAATTGTGTTGGGTGGATCTGGAAATGGCGAACAAATAGCCGCAAACAAGGTCAAAGGGGTTCGTGCAGCGCTTGTTTGGAGTAAAGAGATTGCGAAGTTAGCGCGGGAACATAATGACGCGAACGTAATTTCACTTGGCGGTCGAATGCATGATGAAGCGTTCTGCCTGGAGTTAGTTGATATCTTTCTAGCTACACCCTTTAGCGGTGATGAGAGGCATGTGCGACGAA
>RGYL01000224.1 GCA_010032085.1 Actinomycetota bacterium | reverse complement strand
AATTTATTATCATTTATTTTTTTAATTTTTTTAAAAAGAACAATTTTAATTAACATTTTAATATTAGAAATATTATGAACAAAATCCCTGTTAATTATTTTTGGTTTTCCTTCAAAAAAAAAATAATTCTTTTTAAAATCTATATTAAATAAATTTTTTTTGTATTCAATTAACGGAAGGTTCACAAAATCTTGTAATAATTTTTTTTTACTTTTTAAAAATAAAATTTTATTTTTTTGTTTAGCATATAATAAATAGTATCTTTTAATATTAACTTTTTTTTTTAGAATCTTGTAATTAAAATCTTTTTTTTTAAGGGAAATACAATTTTGGTTTGCAGGGCAAATACTACATCTTGGGTTTTGTGGTGTACATATTAAAGCTCCAATCTCCATTAATGCTTGGGCAAATAAAGAGAAGTTTTTTTTTGATTTAATCTCCTTTAATTTTAATAAAATACTATTTTTAAATTTTTTTTTATTATTTTTATAACCAAATAATCTAGCTATAAATCTTTCTACATTTCCATCTATGCCAATATAATCTTTATTAAAAGCTATAGCCATTATAGCTGATGCAGTATAGTCGCCAATTCCAGGAAAACTCTTTAAAATTTCAAAATCAGCGGGCAATCTTCCATTATATTTAGATTGAACTATCTTTGCTGTTTTAAGTAAATTTTTTGCTCTAGAATAATATCCAAGACCTTGCCAAAGTTTATACACCTTTTCTAATTTTGCTTTTGATAATTTTTTAAAATTTGGAAAGACTTCTATAAAATTTGTAAAAAAAGGAATCACTGTTTTAACTTGAGTTTGTTGAAGCATAAACTCGCTGACTAAAACTTTGTAAATTTTATCTTGAAAACCTTGATAACTTCGCCATGGCAAATCTCTTTTATGATTATCGTACCAAGCAAGAATTTTATTTGATAATACATTTTTCATGGTGCTAGATAAATCTTCAAATAAAGCATTTGCTCAGGGTTTAAGGCCTTTGCAAAGTTTATTATCAGAAAATGTTAAAAAAATACTTAAAAAAGATGGCTTTGTATATTTTGAAATAATTAAAAATTGGAAAAATATTGTTGGAGAAAAAATGTTTAAAGATGTCTCTCCTGTAAAAATTAAAAAAATTAATAATGAAAATATTCTCTCAATAAATGTTAATAAAAATGTAATGATAGAGATTGAATATTCCAGAGATCAAATTATTGAAAAAATTAATGGCTATCTTGGATTTAATGCAATTCATAAAATACAAATTAACTCTATAGATGAGTCTTTTAAAATAAAAAAAAAATTTATAGTTAAATTTGCTCTAGTTATTGAATCATAAATCAGACATGGTA
>RGYL01000223.1 GCA_010032085.1 Actinomycetota bacterium | reverse complement strand
CTCGGACCTGGCGGTCTATCTCGTGATCGCGCCGGCTTCGAAGTTCGTGACGTGCATCCGTCGCACTACGGTCGTATGTGTCCAATCGAAACTCCCGAAGGTCCAAACATCGGACTTATCGGATCGCTCGCAACTTATGCACGCATCACACCATTCGGTTTCGTTGAGACTCCTTATCGCAAAGTAGTTGGTGGAAAAGTAACTGACCAAGTTGATTACTTAACTGCTGATGAAGAAGATGAGCACATCATCGCGCAAGCGAATGCGCCGTTGACTGATGAGAATCGCTTTGCCGAGTCGCGCGTACTTGTACGCCGTCGTGGTGGCGAAGTTGAGTACATCCCAGCTGAAGAAGTTGATTACATGGATGTCTCACCGCGCCAGATGGTTTCGGTTGCAACTGCGATGATTCCATTCCTTGAGCATGATGATGCTAACCGCGCTCTTATGGGAGCGAACATGATGCGCCAAGCAGTCCCACTTCTTCGCGCTGAGGCCCCATTCGTTGGAACCGGTATGGAATACCGCGCAGCCGTTGATGCCGGCGATGTTGTAACGGCAGTCCGCGGTGGCGTAGTAACTGAGGTTGCCTCCGATCGAATCGTTATTAAGAGTGAAGATGGCGAAGAAGATACTTACGATGAGACGGTAATCCAGAAGTTCATCCGCTCAAATCAAGGTACTTCACGGAACATGCGCGTTCTTGTAAATCAAGGCGACAAAGTCTCTGCTGGCCAAGTAATTGTCGATGGCCCATCCACTCAAAACGGTGAGATGGCTCTTGGTAAGAATCTCTTGGTCGCATTCATGTCATGGGAAGGTCACAACTACGAAGATGCGATCATCCTTTCTCAACGCCTAGTTCAAGATGATGTATTGACTTCAATTCATATTGAAGAGTATGAAGTTGATGCTCGCGATACAAAACTTGGTGCGGAAGAAATTACCCGCGATATCCCGAACGTCTCCGAGGAAGTTCTCGCAGATCTTGATGAGCGCGGAATTATTCGTATCGGCGCAGATGTTGTGCCAGGCGATATCTTGGTTGGAAAGGTAACTCCAAAGGGAGAAACCGAGCTAACCCCAGAAGAGCGTTTGCTCCGTGCCATCTTTGGTGAGAAGGCGCGTGAAGTTCGCGATACCTCACTAAAAGTTCCTCACGGTGAAGGTGGAAAAGTAATCGGAGTAAAGATCTTTGATCTTGAAGATGGTTACGACCTACCTGCTGGCGTAAACCAAGTTGTCCGTGTTTATGTCGCCCAGAAGCGAAAGATCCAAGATGGTGACAAGCTCGCAGGTCGCCATGGAAATAAGGGTGTTATCGCAAAGATTCTTCCTGTTGAAGATATGCCATTCCTTG
>RGYL01000222.1 GCA_010032085.1 Actinomycetota bacterium | reverse complement strand
AGTACTCCAAGTAATCCCACGAACTCTCCTATTTCCGGGCCATAACTTCACTAGCCACACGCCGCGCATCATTCTCTATGGCGGTGACATCACTTAAGTCGCGCAAACTTTCGGGAGCACCCGAATTGAGTTTTGCCACTGTATTGTCGATGGTATCCACAATTGCTGTGAAAGGAATGAGTTCTCTTAAAAAAGCATCGACAGCAACCTCATTTGCTGCGTTATACATCGCCGTAAATGAACCACCAAGTGCGCCACATCGACGAGCGAGCGCGATACTTGGAAATCTTCCCTCATCAATCGGTTGAAACTCCCACTTATGTGAAAGTGACCAATCAATCGCCGGCATAGCACTCTTGACTCTATTAGGAAAAGCGAGTGAGTAAGCGATTGGACCTCTCATATTTGGCGGAGATGCTTGCGCGATAGTCGAACCATCCACAAACTCCACCATAGAGTGGACCACGGATTGCGGATGAATTACGGCATCAATCTTTGAATACGGGATATCAAAAAGGTAGTGCGCCTCAATAATCTCTAATCCTTTATTTACAAGTGTTGCCGAATTTATTGTTACAACTTTCCCCATGTTCCAAGTTGGATGCGCGAGAGCGTCAGTCGGCGTTACTCCGGAGAGATCCTTGCGCTCCCGGAAAGGTCCACCGCTAGCAGTAAGAATTACCTTCGATACATCTTGCGCACGTCCCGCTTGCATCGCTTGGAAAAGTGCAGAGTGTTCAGAATCAACCGGAATTATCCGTTCGCGACCAAACTTCATTACCAATTCCCCACCAGCAACAAGTGATTCCTTATTTGCAAGAGCGACTTTATTCCCCGCTTCTAGTGCGGAAAGAGTTGGCCCCAAGCCAATCGACCCGGTAATTCCATTAAGGACAATATCCGCCTGTAGCGCGGCAATTTCCCTCGCTGAATTCGGGCCATCAATTACGGTCACATGTGGGAGTGCAGCTCGAATCAAAGCTCCATCACCAGTCGTACCAATAACTTGAACTTTGAATTTCTTGGCTTGTTCAATCAAGCGCTCGACGTTATTTGCGCCGGATGAGAGTCCAACTACCCGGAAACTTTCTGGATTTTCTGAGATTACCTCAAGAGCCTGGGTACCGATTGATCCGGTTGAACCAAGAATCACTACATCGCGCACGCGGTAATCATCTCAGAAATCGATAGTTTCATTGAAAAGATAGAATGCCTCCATGAGTTTTGGGGCAAATCTTCCGCAAGAACGCAAGGTCGTAACAGCAATTCCTGGGCCTAAATCACAAGAGATTATCAAGCGAAGAAGCGAAGCAGTCTCAGCCGCACTCGGTATGGCAATCCCAGTCGTTGTAGAGAAAGCTGGCGGTGGCGTAATTGTT
>RGYL01000221.1 GCA_010032085.1 Actinomycetota bacterium | reverse complement strand
GTATGCTAAACCTTTTTTAACATAGTCTACATCTTTATCTTCTACTTTTCCTTCTACTGTTAAGATACCGTCTTTAACTTCTACAAGAATATCTTTTTTGTTGTATCCAGCTAAACCGATTTCTAATCCGTATTTACCTTTTGAGTATTTAACTACGTTATAGAATGGAAATGATTTTACTTTTGACCACGTGTCAAAAATATTTTCAAATGTATCATCAAGAAATTTTGTTGATCCATCGAATAGTTGTTTGCTTAAATTATTGAAAACTTCTAGGTTTGTCATAATTATCTCCTTTGTTAAGCAAGTTAATTGGTTCATCCACATGATGCAACCTGGGAGATATATAGTGATTTATTTTATAATTTCAATAGCCTAATTCATCATAAGAATCTGCTTTATGTGAATTATCAATATTTAATTTATTATCTATACTTGATTTTTCTCTTTGAATATGACCTACAACTGTTCCTTTATGAATACCTTCTTTAATTCTATATCCATGAGTTCCATTACCATTAATTTCAACTTCTTTTCTACTTCTTAATAATGCATTATTTTTCTTTTCTATTTCTTTATTTTCATACCACATGAATAAACATCAAACTGCATTAATGCAGGAATTACTTCATCCCAAAAATGTACAACTATATGACTTGTTTCTATAATTGCAGCCCCTGTAATTCCACGATTCCCGATCATGTGGGAGTACTTCACGTATGGTCCCATCATAACCTTCATACCTATTTCTTCTATAAATTTCTTAAACCATTCTGTAAGAATAGCTTCATCCATAGGAGGATTTTTAGCTTCTGCACGAACAATTAAATGTTTATGTACTAAAACTTTATTCATAAACGCGTCATACAGTTTTTTCAAAGTATTGCAAGAAAATATTTTTAAATAATTTGGGAATAAATTATCTTGCCATCTTGTCTAGATGCTCTAAGATATTGCCGTCTATTTTTAGCCGCTGAATAACTACAATGAACCCATCCGGAGTTAGGTTCATCAGGAGTCCAAAATTCAAGTATACATTGATCATAATCAAGATTTTTTACTATCCAATCACTAACTTCCTTATTAGCCAAGCCAAATACCTCAAAGTCTGCTGCTTCGCCTTTGGTATGTTGACTCTTGCTTGATGATCCTATTTTCTCACAAAGCTCTGCTGATCTATATCCAGAACTAACTGTAACAGGTAAATTAAAGTTATCACGTACAGGTTGTAGTATGTATTGACAAAGTAATTGTAGATTAAATATGTGATCTTGATTTGGTTCGTTTGGTATTCCGAATCTTATCGCTTCTTGGGATTTTGTTAACTCTTCTAAAGAAAAGTTGTTGCTTAATTTCATTTAAGTTTAAATAGAATGGCTA
>RGYL01000023.1 GCA_010032085.1 Actinomycetota bacterium | reverse complement strand
ATAAGAGGTAAGAAAATCACCCAACTAAGTCATGATCACACGGTGGTACAGGAGTTGATTGATCAGGGGCGAATTACTCCAGAGGAAGCTAGTGCGCATCCACAGCGCTCTTTCTTAACCCAAGCGCTTATGGGTAAATCAAATGTAGAAGGAGTTTTATCTTTATTTCCCGTTGAGGCAGGCGATATCTACCTTCTATGTAGTGATGGTCTAACCGTTGTGGTTGACGAAGGGAAAATATCCTCTGCCTTTAAAGATGACCTACAAGATTCAGTTAATTCTTTAGTTGACCTTGTCTATAAGAACGATGCTCCTGACAATGTGACTGTCATCGCGGTTCAAATTGGTGAGTCAGGTGTGGATTTGCCCACGAAGTATTTAGGGGCAGCGCAATGAAGCGAGTATTAGGTAGCCGTTACGAGCTCGGAGAAATGATTGGAACGGGCGGTATGGCGGATGTCTACATCGCCCAAGATTTGCGGCTGCATCGTGAAGTTGCGGTAAAGATATTGCGCAGTGATCTCGCACGAGATCCAGCTTTCGTCGCGCGTTTTAATAAAGAGGCACTTGCTGCGGCCGCCCTAAATCATCCAGGAATTGTCGCGGTTTATGACTCAGGGCAAGAGGAAACAAGTAGTGGATTGATGCCATACATCGTTATGGAATACGTGCGTGGCCACACTCTTAGAGAAATCTTGCAGAAAGGCGAACGGCTAGCTTTTGAGCGCGCCCTTGAAATAGTTTCTGGAGTTTTGGATGCCCTTGCTTACTCACATAAGAATGGAATAGTTCACCGAGACATTAAGCCGGGCAACATTATGATTACCTCGACCGGTGAGGTAAAGGTCATGGATTTTGGAATCGCTCGGGCGCTCTCCGATGCCGGAGCAACTCTCACGAGCACTTGGAACATTGTCGGCACTGCTCAATATCTATCGCCAGAGCAAGCAACGGGTGGGCAAGCTGATGCACGCAGTGATCTTTATTCACTCGGTTGTCTCTTCTATGAATTGGTCTCAGGTAAGCCACCTTTTTCCGGTGAGACTCCAGTTGCAATCGCATACCAACATGTCTCAGCGCCACTACCTCTTATAACTTCAGTCGAGCCATCACTTGATCCAGCCCTAAACGCCTTCTTTGGCGTGGCCTTAGCTAAAGATTCATCAGATCGCTATCCCAGCGCGGCTGCTATGTTAAAAGATTTAAAGAAATTATCCCGAGGCGAACAGATAACAACTCAGCTTCCAAAACAACAGAAAACTCTTGGAAGACGAAGATTTTCACTTATTGCCCTCGCCCTGCTCATCTTGGTTGGAGTATCGAGTTTCTTCATCTTTAGACCTGATTCCGCCTCACAAATTGTGGCGCTACCTAATGTTGTTGGATTAACTGAAGTTGAGGCGCGTGCCCAACTAAGTGGTTTTACAATCACAATTCAACGCGCACCTGATGCGCGAATTCCCAAAGATCGCGTTACAAACCAGCTGCCACTTGCAACAGTTCGAGTTAGCAAAGGAAGCGCAGTAACACTAACCCTCTCCGACGGCCCCGGGGATGCTGTTGTGCCAACTGACATCATCGGAAAACCGCTTGAGGAAGCACGCGCGGCGTTAGCTGCTGCTGGCCTTCGAGTGAGCCGAACTATTGCAGTTGATTCAGAAGAACAACCCGGAATCGTCCTTAAAGTCACTCCGGAACAAGGCTCAACTATTGAAGCCGGTAGTGGTGTGACCCTTGAGATCGCTAGCGGAAATGTGCGAGTTCCTGAGTTGCTGGGTAAGAGCGACATTGAAGCGCGAACGCTGCTGACCCAAGCGGGCTTCTTAGTGAAAATTGTGGAGGCTTTTGATTCAAATCAACCCATCGGAGTGGTAATCGCACAAGCGCCAGCGGCTGGAGAGACAAAAATCATTGGCTCCTCAGTCACGGTAACAATAAATAAAGCCCCAACAAATAATTAGTTATTTACAACCGGAGCTAATCCTTCTGCCTTTTCTACTGCATCTTTCATTCCACACTTGACTAACCAATTCGCTAATAACTTGTGGCCATGCTCGGTCAGTACCGATTCAGGATGAAATTGCACGCCATAAATAGGAAGTGTTGCATGTCGAATCGACATAACTACACCGCTCTCACTTCGACCAGTTATCACTAGATCTTTCGGCAAGGTTTCCTCTTTTATTGCTAGCGAGTGATATCTAGTTGCAGTAAATGGTGAGGGGATGTCTGTATAAACACCGGTTGCATCATGAGAAATCTGGGATGTCTTTCCATGTAACAACTCGGGAGCGCGCTCAACGGTTGCTCCATAGGCAACGGCAAGAGCTTGGTGTCCAAGGCAGACACCGAGTAATGGTTTTTTAATCTCTGCAGATCTCTTGATCATCGCTATTGATATACCCGCAGCCTCCGGGGTGCCAGGTCCAGGTGAAATAAGGACGCCATCAAAATCATCTGCGGCAGTCACGGGAATTGAGTCGTTACGCACCACGGTGCACTCAGCGCCTAATTGCTCAAGGTATTGGACCAGGTTGAAGACAAAGGAGTCATAGTTATCAATCACCAGAATCCGTGTTCCCATGAACTCATCCTCTCGTGTAACCTGCCACCCATGCCAAAGTCGCGCATCCGAAAGAAGAAGAAAGAGAACCGCCCTCAGCTCGATATTGAGGTCGAAAATCCCCTTGATGCCGAAAGCCCTAGTTGGCTCGCCCCGGTAATGCTTGGCTCCTTCCTTATTGGACTCGCCTGGATCGTGACTTTCTATATCTCCCAGACCCTCTACCCAATCCCTGATATCGGGGCTTGGAATATGGTGATCGGCTTTGCATTTATTGGTGTCGGCTTCTCACTAGCCACCCGCTGGCGTTAACTTTCCACGCGAGAACAAATTACAAGCCTGTAATTCTCCACAGCTTTATCCACCCCTGTGCGTAAAACTCCTTGGCCCAGCCCAGCGCCCTCTCAGGAAGTTCTAAAGTTAACTGGCGAGCATCCCCTCATGAAAGCAACCGCCACCTTAGATAGAGAGTCCGCCATGACCCCTGAGAACGATCTAGCAACACAACGCGTTCTTGTCGTCGATGACGAGAAGAGCATTAGTGAGTTGATCACCACAAGTCTTCGTTTTGTTGGATTTGATGTTCGTACCGCCGCATCTGGTGCAGAAGCACTTCGCGTAGCTGAAGAATTTAAACCACATGCGCTGATTCTTGATGTCATGCTCCCTGATCTAGATGGTTTTGAAGTTTGCCGACAACTTCGTGAAAGTGGGCAAGAAGTTGGAGTTTTGTTTTTAACTGCAAAAGATTCTACTGATGACAAAATTAAAGGTTTGACTCTCGGTGGTGATGATTATGTGACTAAGCCATTTAGTCTCGAAGAATTAGTTGCACGACTACGCGCACTACTTCGTCGCACCGGAGTTGTAGTTTCACCAATTGATGAAGAGACGATTCGATTTGCTGATCTTGAGTTGAATGAAGCAACTCATGAAGTGAGACGCGCGGGCAATCTAATTGATCTCTCTCCTACTGAATTTACTCTGCTTCGCTATCTGATGATCAATGCTGATCGGGTCGTCTCAAAGTCCCAAATCTTGGATCATGTCTGGCAATATGACTTCCGCGGCGATGCTGGAATCGTTGAAACCTATATTTCCTACCTGAGGAAGAAGATTGATACCTACCAACCCGCACTAATACACACAGTTCGCGGAGTGGGATATCGCCTTCGGTTGCCAGCTAAGAACTAATCTTTCGCTGTGAACCAACCACTGCGAAAGTTCAAGCCTGCCCCGGGGCAGTGGAGCTTAAAGAATCGCTTAGTGTTGGGCGTTGTAATTCTTGGAGCGCTAGGAATTACCGGTTCAGACTTTGCCGCCCAGAATGCTTTTCGTACATTCTTAATTGCACAAGTTGATGCCCAACTTGAATCCGTTTCCACCACATCTGGTATTCGTCTTGATCGCGCCGGTATTTTGAGCAATAGGGCAGAGACCCAGGCTGAAAATGAGCCTCTTTTCCGCCCGTTTGAGCCCATTCGTGAAGTTCCTTCTGAGATAAGCATTAGCTTGCTTGATCGTGACGGAGTGGTGGTTGGAACGCTCGGCGGTTCAGAAAGCCCACAACAAGTTCAAAATGTAATTAGTGGATTAGATATCGCAACTCTTCAAGAACGTGGAGTAAAGCCATTTACTTTGGAATCAGATAATGGAAATCGCTCTGAGTATCGATTGTTGGCACGAGTTTTACCCGGTGATGTAGGTAGCGTTATAACTGCAATCTCTCTTGACGGAGTAGAGCGGTCAATAAATCAACTTAGATTCCTCTTCTTCGCAGTCGGAATATTTGTTCTAATCTTTCTTGCGTTTCTTGCTCGGCGAATTATCGGTATCTCACTTCGTCCGCTCACCCAAGTCGAAGAAACCGCCGAAGCATTTGCTAAAGGTGATTACACGGCTCGCTTGCCTGAAGCGCGAGGAGACACAGAAGTTGGCAGATTAACTTGGTCGCTAAATCAGATGCTCACTCGAATCGCAGAATCCTTTGAGGCGCGCAAAGAGAGCGAGGAGAATGATGCAGTTATGCGGGCTCATGGTGGAACAGTAAAAGTAACTTCTGAACTTGGACACGGCGCAACATTTAAACTCTTCTTCCCAATTAGAGACTTGTAGGATTTCGAGATGCGCAGTAGCCCCCAAATTCTTCGCGCTCTCGAAAATGAATCTATAGAAATTCTTCGAGAGACTGCTGCTGCATTCAAGAATCCGGTTTTGCTCTACTCGATTGGTAAAGATTCAACAGTAATTCTCCATCTTGCCCGTAAGGCATTCCACCCAGCGCCCATTCCATTCACTTTGCTTCACGTCGATTCAACCTGGAATTTCCGCGAGATGATTACCTTCCGCGACGAAGTCGTGAAAATGCATAATTTAAAACTAATCGCTCATATAAATGAAGAGGGATTAAAGGCCGGGATAACTCCCTTTAGCCATGGAATTTCAGAGTACATCCGGGTTATGAATACCGTTTCGCTAAAGCAAGCCTTTGATAAATATGGTTTTGATGCAGCTATTGGCGGTTCAAGACGTGATGAAGAGAGAAGTAGAGCAAAGGAGCGAATATTTAGCGTACGTGAATCTGGGCATCGCTGGGATCCAAGAGCGCAACGCCCTGAACTATGGCGTACCTACAACACAAAGATTCGACCTGAGCAGACGATGCGGGTATTTCCTATCTCAGATTGGACTGAGTTAGATATTTGGAGCTACATCCATCTTGAGAATATCTATGTAAATCCACTTTATTTTGCTAAAGAGCGACCAGTCGTGAAGCGTGGTAATCAATTAATAATGGTTGACGACGATCGCTATCCGTTGCGTGATGGTGAAACGCCAGAAATGAAGATGGTTCGCTTTAGAACTCTAGGTTGTTACCCACTTACTGCTGGGGTTGAGTCAAATGCGAAAACACTTGAAGAGGTAGTGGAAGAAGTTATGGGCGTTAAATTAAGTGAGCGCGCTACCCGCCTTATAGATGGCGAGAATGAAGACTCCATGGAGAAAAAGAAGCGGGAGGGCTATTTCTAATGAGTAACGAGCTCGCCCCGATTGTAAGACTCCTAACTTGTGGCAGCGTTGATGATGGCAAGAGCACACTAATCGGTCGCCTTCTTGTCGAAACCGATTCGGTGCCGCATGACACCCTTGATGCCACAAAGAAAACTCGTCGCCCCGGTTCGATAATTCCGGCCGGTGAGATTGATTTCAGTCTCTTAACGGATGGTCTTGAAGCCGAACGCGAACAAGGAATCACAATTGATGTCGCATACCGCTCGATGTCTCTTTTAGATGGTCGCCGACTAATAATCGCCGATGCCCCAGGTCATGAGCAATACACAAGAAACATGGCGGTGGCCGCTTCCAGGTCCGATATTGCACTAGTTCTTGTTGATGCAACCCGGGGAATACGACCACAAACTTTGCGTCATTTAACAATCTGTTCTCTGATGGGCGTTAAGAAAGTAATTGTTGTAATCAACAAGCTCGACGCTATGGGTTTTGATAAAAAAGTTTATGACTCCTTAATTAATGAACTTCAGCCAACAATTAACCGCTTAGAGATGAAGTCGATTTCCTTTATCCCAGTAAGTGCACTTGAAGGCGATAATGTCACTTATAGGACTGATCGAACCAAGTGGTATGAAGGCGGTTCACTCTTGGAAGAGATACAGGCTTGGCGTGATACTGAGAGCGCAACAGATCATTCAAGAATGTGCGTTCAACTCATCTCGCGCGCTGATAATTTCCGCGGCGTCTCAGGAACTATCTCGCAAGGTGAGTTCAAAGCTGGTGATGAAGTTGTTGTTTTGCCCAGTGAGCGTAAGGCCAAAATTGCCCGTCTCGTAACATTCGATGGCGACTTAGAGATAGCTCCGACCGGTAAAGCGATCACTATGGTTCTTGAACCAGACATCGATGCCACTCGTGGAGATTTCATCGAGCGCTCTAGCGATTACACCAAACCGGCCGATCGATTCTCATCGCACCTAGTTTGGTTTGATGAGGAGGAGTTGATCCATAGCCGTTCGTATTACCTGGTAAACGGCTCTTCCATGGTCCCTGCAAGCATTACGGCGATTCGCCATAAATTGAATATAAATAATGGTGATCATGAATCTGCGCGCACACTTCATATGAATGAAATAGGAGTTGTGGAAATCGCGACCGATTCAGCTATCCCGCTAACCAAGTATGCAGACAATCGAAACTCCGGGAACTTTGTCCTAGTAGATCGTGTGACATTAAGAACGGTGGGCGCCGGAATGATTGTTCATGCGCTACGTCGAGCTACAAATATCACGAAACATAACTATGAAATAGCTAAAGGCGCACGGGCCCAACAGAAAGGGCAACGCGCAAAGTTGATTTGGTTGACCGGATTATCTGGCTCTGGAAAATCCACTATCGCTAATGCCCTTGAAACAAGGTTATTTGCATCTGGAATTCATAGTTACATTCTCGATGGTGACAATCTTCGGCTTGGACTAAATAAAGATCTCGGTTTCACGAAAGAAGATCGAGCTGAAAATGTAAGGAGAGTCGCTGAAGTTGGAAAATTGATGGTTGATGCCGGGCTTGTTGTAATTGTGGCGCTAGTAAGCCCATTCAAAGTAGATCGTGATCATGCCCGCGAACTCTTTGAGAATGGAGAGTTTGTTGAAGTATGGGTTAAAACTCCCGCCGAAGTATGCGCTCAAAGAGATCCGAAGGGTCTTTATAAGAACTGGTGTGGGACAAGAGTATGAAAGCCCTACTCGGGCTGAGTTAGTACTTGATGGCACTGATGAAATATCTGCAAATGTTGAAAGATTAATCACCGCAATCCTGTGAATTGGTTCCCTATCACCAATTGATTGGAACATTCTTGGTTAATTCTCAGGTTTGTGAGTCTAAGAATTCACTCTTGGGTTCTTGACCCTTCAGGCAAAGACAGAGATACCGTCGTGCCATGACTATGACAATGGAGTGGTTGCCTGTTAAGGAAGAGCCAATTCGCGTCGGCCTGATGGGTTTTGGAAAGACGGGTAAAGCCGTAGCCACAGTTCTACTAAAAGATCCTCACGTCCGTCTCGAGTGGGTGATTCGGAAAAGCCGCCGTCTGGAACACCGCTCTGTACCTGAGTTCCTAGGTATCGAAACTAAAGAGCCGGGTTTGATTTATCCCAGCGAAGAATTCACTGCTGAGCAGCTATTGGATCGACACCCGGTCGATGCCATCGTCGACTTCTCCTCCGAAGAAGGAGTCGATTACTACGGTGAGGTTGCTGCAAGCCGCGGCGTTAGCATTGTCACGGCAATATCGGCTTATCCAATTAGCAAAATAAAATTCCTACGAAATCTGAGCGCCCACACCCGTGTTTTGTGGTCTCCCAATATCACCTTAGGCATCAACTTTATGATTCTTGCCGCCAAAACATTGAAACTAATAGCACCTTTTACGGACATTGAAATCGTTGAGGAGCACTTCAAGGCGAAATCTGAAGCGTCTGGTACCGCAGTAAAGATTGCGGAGGCCCTTGAACTGGAACCTGAAAAAATCAAAAGCATCAGAGCCGGTGGAATTATCGGTGTACATGAGATTCTCTTTGGGTTTCCGTTTCAAACCGTTCGACTCAAACACGAATCGATATCGCGGGAGGCTTTCGGTAACGGGGCTAAGTTTGCGATCGAAGAACTCGCAAAAAGAGAAAAAGGGTTCTATTCAATGGAGCAACTTCTTGGTCCATACTTTTTGGATTCAAACAAAGAATATCTTCCAAAAAATACAGAAGTGGAGGATTCAATCTTGACTTGGGTTAGCCTCCAATTTGCGAAGCGTCGCGATTCGTTCCTGAATTGGCGGATGCGTAGCAAAAAGTTTTGAGGCCGCGGAAGCATCTA
>RGYL01000220.1 GCA_010032085.1 Actinomycetota bacterium | reverse complement strand
AACACAACTATATCAGGAGGAACTTTAGCAATTACAGGATCTGGTCAATTAAATTCTGGAACTTATTCAAGCTCAATCACAGTATCGAGTGGAGCCATCTTCACTTGGTCAAGTAGTGCTAATCAAACATTTACAAATCTAGCAGCGGGTGCTGGAACTATAAATTTAAATGGATCTAGTGGAACAGTAACGATTAGTGGAGACCAAGAATTTACTGGAACATTAAATGTTGCTCAATCGGTAATTGTTACCGGTGGAAGTAATAATGTTAATACTGGTTTAGGAAAATCTGACGTAATTAATATTAATAATGGCGGGACAATTACTGTTTCTGGATTGCTTAATAACGTATTTATAGGAACAACTTCCGCTACCGTTGATCTTACAATTAATTCTGGTGGAGTGCTTACTACAAGTTCTAATAACTCAGACACTCCTGAAACTATGCATTTAAGACCACAAACACTTACTTTAGCTGGCGGAACTTTGGCATGGGCAGGCACCAGATCATCTCTTTGGGGAACTTGGAATCTTGGAGTGGATATAAATGTAACTCAAGACTCTACAATTAGCGCAAACAACTTAACTATAACTAAAAATCCACTTTCATTAAATGTTGCGGCAAATAAAACACTTACAATTTCCGGGACAATTGTTTCTCAAACAGAAGCATCTGGTTGCGGATGTGACTCAAATGCTTTGAGCGTTAATGGAGGGGGCGGAAGTTATACTGGTACTGTAGTTTTATCTGGTTCAAATACATACAAAGGAGCAACAAATGTTGTTCAAGGAGTATTACGAGTAACTAATTCCTCAGCCCTAGGCGGAACAACCAATGGTACAACAGTTTCAGATGGCGCTGCTTTAGAGTTGTCAGGTGGAATTACGGTTGGCGCTGAAGCTTTAACATTGAATGGAACTGGAATTAGTTCAAATGGTGCACTTAGAAATTTTTTAGGAACTAATACTTATCAAGGTGCAATCACACAAACTTTAGCTTCAAGAATTAACGCTGATAGCGGAACAACATTAACTTTAGATGTTGCAAGTGGAAATGCAATTACTGGAACTTATAATTTAACATTAGGGGGGGCTGGCAATATTACAGTTGCAGATCCTATCGCAACAAGCACAGGAACGTTAACTAAAGATGGAGCAGGAACATTAACTTTATCTGGAACTAACACATACACAGGAATTACAACAATTAGTGCTGGAACTCTTAAAATAAGTGCTGATAATAATTTAGGAACAGCACCTGTAAGTGCGGTTGCAACTCAAATAACACTTAATGGTGGTACATTAAATACCACAGCAAGTTTTACACTAAACTCTAATCGAGGAATTACCCTTGGAGCAAGTCATGGAACAATTAACACT
>RGYL01000219.1 GCA_010032085.1 Actinomycetota bacterium | reverse complement strand
GCAACCTGCTTCATGCTGACCCGTCGATCCATCGCAGTCCGTTGAATCCATTTGAAGGCTTCGGGTTCACTAAGTCGCATTGCCTGCATCAAAATTCCCTTGGCTCGTTCGATAATCTTTCTAGTTTCCAGACGTTCAGTTAAGTCAGTAACTTCAGTTCTTAACGCGAGCATCTGAGCGTGACGAGTAATTGCAATTTCTATTGCGGGTAGCAAATCGTTGACAGTGAAAGGTTTAACTAGGTATGCCATAACACCGGCATCGACCGCTCGTTCCACCAAGTCTTTCTGACTAAATGCTGTCAGCATTAAAACCGGACTAATCTCGACTATCGACTCCGCGGCTGTTATTCCATCGATCTTGGGCATCTTCACATCAAGAATGGCAAGATCTGGTTTCAACTCTTTAGCAAGATTTATTGCTTCTTCACCATTGGTTGCCTCGCCTACAACTTCATATCCACTCTCGCGTAACATTTCAGCAAGATCCATCCGAATTAAAGTTTCATCTTCGGCGATAAGAATTCGCTTAGTTGTTTGATTTGCTGACATGTGCCTCGAGTCGGATTCGAACCGACACTATACGGTTTTTGAGACCGTCCTCTCTACCGTTGGAGTACCGAGGCGAGGAAGTCGTAGTTTAGCGATACGCCGGAGCGACGCCACCTACTGCGTCCCCAATGATGTGTACACGCATTGCATTTGTTGACCCTGGTATTCCGGGAGGCGAGCCTGCAACAATCATAATTGCTTCACCCTTATTTACGCGATGCTCCTTTATGAGGATTGCATCAACTTGTTTGACCATTTCATCGGTCGTTTGTACGAGAGGAGTAATAAAGGGTTCAATCCCCCAAGAAAGAGCGAGTTGTCTATAAGTTGTTTCATCAGGCGTAAGTGCAACAACCGGAATATTGCTACGAAGGCGTGACATTCTTCGCGCCGAGTCACCTGACTTGGTAAAAGTTGCTAGAACTTTAGCCCCAATTACCTGTCCGACCTCGGTTGCTGCCTTTGTTATTGCTCCACCTTTAGTTCTGGGGTTATGCATAAGCGCCGGAATGAGGTGAAGTGCATCAGTCTCAGTTTTCTCGATGATTCGCGCCATTGTCTTGACTGCTTCGGAGGCAAAGCTACCCACGCTGGTCTCGCCGGAGAGCATGAGCGCATCTGCTCCATCAAGAACAGCATTAGCGCAATCCGTTGCTTCTGCTCGAGTTGGTCTTGAGTTATTGATCATTGAGTCCAACATCTGGGTGGCAACAATCACGGGCTTGGCTTGCTCGCGAGCCAATGTGATACAACGTTTCTGCACAAGTGGAATATCTTCGATTGGCATCTCAACGCCGAGGTCTCCCCGCGCCACCATAATTCCATCAAAG
>RGYL01000218.1 GCA_010032085.1 Actinomycetota bacterium | reverse complement strand
GATTTCAGATTGCTTTTCACTGCATCTTTAATTTCTATTCTGATACTTCTGAATAAAGGTTTTAATGATGCGGTCCATGTTGCCCGCGCATACGCATCTTTGCCAAAGCTGGCTGACAGCAAATCTATTAGCGAACCGAAGTCAGTAGTGCTTCGAGTTGCAAGAGCGCCTTTTAAAATATTTGCAGTGCAACGACTCTTTCATTCTGTTGAGATGTCGATAGTTATTTTAATTTTCTCCGGATCAGAAGTACTGATAGAAATCGGATTACCTATCGCGCTGTTTGTGACTGTTGGCCACCTAATATCTATCCTTGGCTCAAGAAAGTTGGAGCGCTAGATGCTTTCTATTATCAAGGAGATAAGAAGTGGCTTCCAACAACTCTTTCCGGGCGGAAGATTCAGGTATGTACTTATAGTCCTATCTGTTTTGGCAGCTGTTATATCGGTATCAGAACTTCTTGTTATGAAATTCTTTGTGAATATCGTCGTGCAAGAAGGAGATATTGATAGAAACCAATTTATTCTTCTCGGCTCAGGAATGGCGCTCTTCTTCTTATTACGGGGCGAGGATAAAAGCAGGCGAACTCGGGGCTCTAATTGCCGGTGGCGGGATAGTCCTCTTACTTGGGCTACTTTTATTTATGAGCTATAACGAAGAAATAGGCCTTACCAACACTTTAATTATCTTCTTTGGTACTCGCCTACAAAATGGCTCGCTCACGACTGGATCTAGGTCTTTGATGCGTTATGCAAAGTTTAAAGCGGGTGCGACTAGCCATGATGAAGATGATGAGTGAGCGCCCAGTACTTACAATTGCATATTCGACGTTACCGAGTCGAATCAAGTCAATAACTTATCCAAGCCCACAAGAAGACAGAGAAGTACTGGTCTTAGTACAAAATCAAGATGAGAGCTCCTATGTTTTCAATGAACGCTCCGCAAAACTTATTGAATTGAAGAATCGCGGGGTAGCTAAGAGTAGAAATGCCGCTTTGGATCGGGCCAGCGGCAAATACCTCTTATTTGGCGATGATGACATTACCTTTGATGAAGCGGGCATCAGAAGCGCTCTTGCTTATTTTGAAAGCCATCCTTCCTGCTCAATTATCTTGGCTCGAGCGATTGATGAGACCGGAAAGTCCCGAAAGAATTATGTTTCCAAAGAGACGCCCTTGAAACTAACTAATTCCGCGCGGGCGGCTACCTATGAAATGTTGATTCGTGTCGATTCAATACGCGAAAAGCAAATTCGCTTTGATGAAACCTTTGGAGCCGGTGCCACTAATTATCTTGGCGATGAATATATTTTTATTGCTGATTCTCTCCGTGCGGGATTAAGTGGCGTTCATCTACCAGTAAATCTTGCGGTTCATCCAAC
>RGYL01000217.1 GCA_010032085.1 Actinomycetota bacterium | reverse complement strand
CAATTGTGCTTTTGCTGTTCGACAACATCATATCTTGCAAAACGCGTTCGCAAAACTTTAGCGCCTTTTGTTCCACGAATTCTTGATTGTGTTTCGTAGGTATGACACTTTGTGCCTTGGCAATAATGTTTCATAATTATCCTTTTAAAGTTATTATAAAATTTTTAGCTGTTCGATAACCATTTCTTTCTAGGTCAAAATAAACTAATGCTGTTTCGCCTTTAGTAGTAGTAAACACTCTTGATTTCTCATCAAAGACTGCTGTTCTACGAACAACTTCTGTTTTTTTATTTTCTTGTCCATTTATTTTTTCTGGTATGTAGCTAACTACAAACTTTGTTCCTTGTTCTATTTTCATTTTTTTTCTTTCTATTTAGTTATGGGATAATAATAACATATTATCCCATAATCTGTCAATACTTAATTTAATGCAACTGCTGATTGTCTTGCCTTTTTAAATTGAGCAATAACAGCTTTATTATCTTGTTTAACTCGTCTTGATTTAATTAAGTTAGCCAAGTTTTCTGGTTGATAAATAGTTAATGATACACCAACTGTTCTTTGCAATTCGTTTTCATTAACATTTAAACCCAATGCACCACAAAGGTCGATTGCGTCCTTAACATATTTATAATCTTTAAGAGCATTATTAATATCTCTCATATCTTTAAATATGCTTTCAGCCCAAGTGTAATGAGTATTAACAAAATTGTACCAATAACATCAAGAGAAAATTTATCTTTCCACTCTTTAGATATTCCACTCTCATCTTGATACAAGCCAAGAAATTTTTTAATCTTATCTCTCTCTTGCGTCCAATGTGGATTATCTCTATTCTCTTGTGCTTTCTGTTGAATATTAATTTCTGGATTAATACCAACAGCTTTTAACTCATCACGATAATATGCAATGCCAAAATCCTCATCATTAAATCGTCCAGTTAAACTTGCGTCCAATTTAAAATTAAAATGTTCGGCAACATCATCATCATCTTGAGTGTCTGTTTTTATTTCAGTATTAGCAAAATAAAAACAACTGTCTTTAGCCACAACATCACACGCATTTCCATATTTCTTTTTAAATGCTTGTAAGGTTGCAACATCACTCTTTGGATATGCTCTTTGCACTATTTTAGTAGCCAACTTAAATGCTCTATCATAGGCAACATTTATATCTTCTTTTGCTGATTTAAAATTTTCCAATTCAGTAGTCTGCTCATTTTCAAAATGAGATAAAATCAAACCACCGATTTTTTTTCTTAAATCAGTATTTAGTCTTGCTTTACTTGTAGTCATACTTTCTCCTTTTTTTAGTTTAGATTTATTTTATTTCATACCTTGAAATTAATGTCAATGGGATTATATAGGATATGTTTGGATACACAGTCTTATAAATTGATAATCAATCCA
>RGYL01000216.1 GCA_010032085.1 Actinomycetota bacterium | reverse complement strand
TTTAAAGATTGATCGCTCGGTCTCGGGCGCCATCAACACCCTAAAAGGTTCAAAATTCGATGTAGTTCTTGATTTCTCTGCTTATCCATCAGCCTGGGTCAAAGAGGCAGGAGAAGTATTAAAAGGAAACATCGGCAAATATCTATTCATCTCAAGCGGTGCCGTCTATAAGCAAAGTAATTATTTCCCGATTCAAGAGCACTTTGAGAGAGCGCCAAATCCATTCTTCTTCACCTATTCCGATGAGAAAATCAAAGGCGAAAATTTCCTTTTGGACTTTTCCAGCAAGGGCTACTTTGACACCGTCTCGTGTCGCCTTCCTTACGTAATGGGTATAGACAACTATGAGGACCGCGAAGGATTTGTGTTGAGTCGAATAATTAACAATCGACCAGTCTTGGTACCAAACGGCGGCGAATCAGTTAAGTCTTTTATTTATGCCGGAGATGTTGCCAAAGCGCTTTTGGCTTTGACGAGGGCTGGTTCACATGTAAATGGTGAGGCTTTCAATATTGCCATCCCAGAAGGAATAACTGGTATGGGTTTTGTAAGAATTTGTTCGGAAGTAGTAGGCAAAGAGGCGAAGGTTCATTTCGTTGACCCTAATCACCCGAACTTGCAACAAGACGGCTTTAATCTTCGGGACATGCTTTTCCCGTTCCCAGATTCAACCGGTTATCTTGATTATCGAAAGCTACAGAATTACACGGGATTTGTTCCTCGCTATAGCCTCAAAGAGGCGATAGCTGAGTTCTATGAGGACATGATTGCCCGCGGCTATACAAAGCCGCGAAGATATGATCTTGAAGATCGAGCGCTCGCACTTTTGAACCTCAAGGACTAACTCTTGGCAAAGATTTCCAGCATTGAAGCTTTCGAGGCAAATGTTCCTTTGCCCGAACCAATCGCAGTTGGCTCCACAGTCTTGAAAGCAAGAACTTACACAATTGTTCGAGTGCGTTGCGCGGATGGACTTGAAGGGATTGGTTATTCCTATAGTCGAGGTCTACCGATACGAGAAATTGTTTTAAACATGATTTCTCCCGTTGTAATTGGCAAGGAGATCGAGAAATCCGAAGAGATCCGCGCTGACGTACTAGCAACTTATTGGCACTCCGCAGAACATGGAACTTTTACTGCTGCAGTAAGCGCCATTGATATCGCAATTTGGGATGCTCTAGGAAAAATGCAAAATAAATCAGTTGCACAGATTCTGGGTCAAAAACATCATTCCTTGCCTGTTTCTTATGTGGTTGGTTATAAGTACGGAAATGATGAATCGGGACTTATTGCTGATGTAGAGAACGCAATTTCAAGAGGGGTTAAGAACTTCAAACTAGTTGTCGGAGCCGGCACACCAGAGAGGGATGCCAACCGAATGAAAGTAATTAGAGATCGAATCGGTGAAGC
>RGYL01000215.1 GCA_010032085.1 Actinomycetota bacterium | reverse complement strand
CGATTTCGACATTTAATCGGACTGGTTGTCCAATCTTTGCCGCAAGAGTTGCGGCTAATTTCTCTTTCTGGGAATCAGTAAGTGCAATCGCGCTCTTCACATTTGCGATCATCCGGGCGCGCCGTGCTGCCGTGGCTTTAATATAAAAAGCGATAGTCCCCTCTAGGTTTCGACCGCGAAGTCCACTTACAAGATGTCCCAACATCCGCGATGTTGCCGGGCTAACTTTGCCGCCAAACAACTTCGCAACTAATACCCGCTTGCCTTCAGCTGAATATTTATTAGAACTAAGTGATTGGAGCAACTCATTCTCAGTTGCAACAACGCGCGAGAATCCAAAAAGTTCTTCCTCTAGTCGATCTAGCTCCCCGGAGATATTTGCTGAAGTTGCCTCTGCTTCAATTGCAAGTTGTTCAACTGCATTTGCTAGATCACTCGGGCGCGACCACTTAAGGCTTGCTAATTCACCAAGGAGCGCAAGGGTTGAGCCTGCGCCTTTGGCAAATAAGTCATTTACCAACTTCACCTTATCTTTTGCATCTCTCGATGCATCTGTGAGAGCGCGACGAAGTGGTGCTGATGCATCAAGAGCGGCTAGGGCGGTGAAGAGCTCGGCAGCAAACTTCGCCGCTTCACTCTCATTCTTTCCCTTTAACGCAGCATCGAGCGCGGCACGAGCGGTGGCAAGGGATTGCCGGCTCGTTCCACCTAGATCTGCGATTGCTCTTGTCATCGAGTTACCTACTTGCTCTTCTCTAGATCTGAGAGGAATCGATCGACGATTCGAGATTGCCGGACCTGGTCATCAAGTGCTTCTCCGACGATCTTGGATGCCAATTCGGTTGCCAAAGTTCCCACCTCATTGCGAAGTGAGTTAATCGCTTGTTGACGCTCGGCCTCAATTGCTGCTTGCGCTGTTGCGGTGATTCGCGCAGCTTCATCTTGGGCTTTTGCGCGCATCTCTTCCATGATGGCGGCGCCTTGGACGCGCGCCTCTTCACGGATTTGCTGTGCTTCTCCACGAGCATCGGCAAGTTGAGTCTTATATTGAGTAAGAGCTGCTTCAGCTTCGCGCTGTGCCTTCTCGGCGCGCTCCATGCCGCCTTGAATTGCTTCAGTGCGATCTGCAAATGCCTTCTCAAATTTCGGCACAACTGCTCGACGGAGCACGATGTATAGAAGTGAGAATGCAACGAAGCCAACAATTATTTCTGAGGTGTGCGGGATTAGAGGATTTAACTCTTCTCCAGCCGCCAACTCAGTTGCGGCTAATTGAAATATGCGCATAGTCCGTCTTGGTCCTTGTCGCTTATTCGATTAGAGAACGAACGCGAGAACAAGTCCGAAGAGCGCCAAAGCTTCTGCTAGAGCGAAGCCAAGGAATGCAATCGGCTGTAAGACGTTACGAGC
>RGYL01000214.1 GCA_010032085.1 Actinomycetota bacterium | reverse complement strand
CCGGATGCTCCTGAGGCCATGAATAAAACAGTGTCGTTGGTAGAAGTGCATCCATCGGAGTCAATTCGATTAAAAGTTAACTCACATACTTCTTCGAAAATACTTTCGGCTTTTCGGGGATCGACTTTGGCATCAGTTAAAACCACAGACAACATGGTGGCTAGGGCCGGCGCTAACATCCCGGCGCCTTTAGCGATTCCGCTCACTTCGAATCCTTCGCCCTTCGCACTTGCCAATTTAGGGATTGAGTCGGTGGTCATGATTGCTTCTGCGGCTTCTTTGATGGTTCCATTGCCAAGATTCTTGAAAGCGAGTTCAACTCCACCAAGCAACTTCTCCATCGCAAGTCGCTCTCCTATAAGCCCCGTGGAACAGACCACCACATCGCCTGCAGAGTCATGAAGTAAATCGGCAACTTTTTCTGCGCTGGCATGTGTATCGGCAAACCCTCCCGGGCCAGTGCAAGCATTGGCGCCACCACTATTAAGAAGCACCGCTTTAACTTGATTGTCTCTTACGACTTGACGCGACCAAATAACAGGGGCTGCCACTATCTGATTTGTGGTGAAAACAGCCGAGCCAAAGAGTTGTGGACCGTCATTTACTATTAAAGCGAGATCTTTCGTACCGCTCTTCTTCAATCCAGCAATTACACCAGCGGCTCGAAAGCCCTTTGGTAATGAGATATCGCCATTCATTGCCCTACACCCATCGAGGAGAGCCCCGCCCCTTCATCTATCCCAGAGATTAGATTCGCATTTTGTAGCGCTTGTCCAGCAGCTCCCTTACCCAAGTTATCTATTGCTACCGAGACCACTAACCGCGAGGTATGAACATCTACGGCAATCTGCATTTGAACTCCATTTGAGCCAATCAGAGATGAAGTCTCCGGCAACCGTCCAACAGGTAGCAAACTGACAAATTTCTCCTTGCCATATGCGCCCTCGTAGATCTTTCGTAACTCTTCTTCTGTTGCACTTGTTCGAGCAGTTACCGTTGCAAGAATTCCCCGGGGCATTGGGGCGAGAATTGGAGTGAATGAAATCTTCACTTCACTTCCCGAAATAGCGCTAAGACTCTCTTCGATTTCAGGGGTATGTTGATGAATTCCGCCAAATTTGTAAGAAGTAAGTGAGTTCATGATTTCACTTGCGCTTAAATTAACCTTATTCGTGCGACCTGCACCAGTTGTGCCACTTGCTGCAACTACGACGATGTCATTAGCCTCAATCAAAGCGCCGTTAATCGCAGGTGCGAGAGCTAGTGCAATTGAGGTTGCGTAACAACCAGGATTTGCGATCTTTGTTGAATTCCTAATCTTCTCTCTTTGGCCCGGTAATTCAGGTAACCCGTAGATCCAAGTTCCAGCATGCTCCCCGCCATAATATTTCAACCAACTTTGAGCGCTCG
>RGYL01000213.1 GCA_010032085.1 Actinomycetota bacterium | reverse complement strand
CGGTTATACGGAAATGTGCCACTGGAAAAGTCACTAGGCATCATGAATATTTCGCCTTGAATTCTTAAGGAGCTCGTATCTCTTAAGTCTGTTCCGGGTTGAGGAATCCAAATACTTCTTGCCGAACCACCTAAACAGTGCGCTGCGGTAAAAACCACTCTAGGAGCAACTAGTGCCCCACTGCATCCGCCCGAGGTAGTTGCTAGTCGGTCTCTAAGGAGGGCAACTACAAATGGATTAGAAGTAGCAGGTTTGCCACCAAGAACTGCTTCGACAGGAGGCGTTAATCCACAGAGTAGTAGAAATATCAATAGAATTTTGAAACGCATTGACGAAATCTTACTAGCAGGGTTACTTGTCTGGCTCGCTCGCACATGGAATAGTGCAAGCATGGGCAAGCGGAAGTTCTTTATAGATACAGATACCGCAACAGATGATGCTGTAGCTCTTCTCATCGCATTGCGCCATAGTGGAATTGAAGTTCTTGGAATTTCTATTGTCGCTGGGAATTGTCCAGCGCCAAGTGCAACTCAGAACGCGTTATATACGCGCGACTTAGTGGGAAGCAAAGTCCCCGTACATGTTGGCGCAGACCGACCTTTGATGCGACCTCTGCAGACAGCACAACATGTTCACGGAATTGATGGAATGGGGGATATTGGACTTCCACTAAACGGACGCAACCCTGATTCATTTAAAGGAGTCCAAGCTCTCATAGATGCTATTTTGAATAATCCTGGCGAAGTTGAATTAGTAACACTTGGCCCGCTAACGAATCTTGCTTTAGCAATTCAGATTGAGCCAAGAGTTGTGAATTTAGTTAAGAGAGTTGTAATCATGGGCGGAACTGCAGTCCTTCCGGGAAATATCACGCCCCTCGCTGAATTTAATTTCTGGGTCGATCCGGAAGCCGCTCACCTCGTTGCAAACTCAGGAATCTACTTTGAGATGGCGGGCTGGGACATCTCTGTTGCACACGCTGTTATTGATGATGAACTTGCCGCTGACTTGCGGAAATTGGGACCTCTCGGTGAATTCGCAATTGATATCCAAGGCGTCTTACGCGAATTCTGCATAAATTCTTCTCAATTCGAGGGCTTTGATTTACCCGATCCCATTGCAATGGCAATCGCCATCGAGCCTTCAATAGTGACTAAAGAAAAGAGCCTTTACGTTGATGTCATACCCGGAGATGGAGCTGCGCGGGGTCAAACGGTTGTTGATGTATTGAACAATCTGAAAAAGACTCCAAATTGCCGGGTTATATATGCGGCTGATAGAGATAGATTCATTTCCATGCTGAGAAATTCTCTATCATCGTGACACTTTTACCGGAGTTCGCAGAATATCTTCAAATGCGGGCCAAGATGAATATCCCACTTCCGTGGGAGACCTCAATCGAAGAGTTTAG
>RGYL01000212.1 GCA_010032085.1 Actinomycetota bacterium | reverse complement strand
GATGAAGCGACATCATCTTTAGATTCTGATTCAGAAACAGTAATTCAAAAAGCTATTGAAAATTTAACTAAAAATAAAACAACTATTATTATTGCTCATAGATTATCTACTATCATGAACTGTGATAAAATTTTAGTTTTTGATAATGGTCAAATAATTTCCGAAGGCAGTCATGAATTTTTAGTAAATAGTTCTCCGATATATAAAAATTTATATGAAAAACAGATTATAAATTAATGAGGATTGCCTATTATTTATTAACAACAATCTTTTATTATCTATTACGTCCTTATCTTTATTTAAGAATTTTAAAAAAAAAGGAATGTCCAACCCGCTACCAAGAAAAATTAGGTAAATCACTTAGAACTAGAAAAGATGGCAAATTAATATGGTTTCATTGTTCAAGTATTGGAGAATTAAAAAGTATTTTTCCAATAATCGATAACTATTTAAAAAAAAACCAAATTTTAGTTACAACTTCTACTTTAAGTTCAAATGAAATTTTTGAAAAAAAATATAAAAATACTGAAAATATTATCCATCAGTACGCCCCTATTGACAGTCCACAAATTATTAAAAAATTCTTTAAAAGATGGAAGCCTGATGTCATTTTTTTCACTGAGTCTGAAATATGGCCAAATCAGATTTTTTATGCAAAAAATAATGGTATTCCAATAATATTACTAAACGCAAGAATCTCAAATAAATCCTTTATTAAATGGAAATTAATAAAAAATAGCATGAGTCAAATATTAAATTGTTTTGATTTAATTTTGAGTCAAAGCAATGAGAGTGCTGATCATTTTAAATACTTTGGAACAAATAACGTTATGATGTTGGGAAATCTTAAATTCGTAATATCAGAAGATTTTGACTCTCATAAAGAAAATTTAAATCTAGAAAATAGATTAATATTTATAGCACTAAGCACCCATCCCTCTGAGGAAGAGATTTGTATAAAAGCACACGCATCTTTAAAATTACAATTTTCTAACTTATTAACAATTATCATACCAAGACACATCAATAGAATTCCTGAAATTGAAAAAAAAATAATAAATACCAAATTAAATTTTTTAACTTCAGAAACTATTGATAATTTTAAAGATAATATTGATATTTTAGTAATTAATTCATATGGAAATACTAAAAAAATTCTTAAATTATCAAAATATGTTTTTATTGGAGGGTCTTTAGTAAATCACGGTGGGCAGAATCCAATTGAAGTTGCTTACAATAACTCTATAATTTTTCATGGGCCATACACACATAACTTTACAGAAATATATAATTTTTTAAACAAAGAAAATGTTGCCTTTAAAATTAATTCACAAACAGAGTTAATTGATGAATTAAAAAAAAAATTAAACAATATTAAAGATATTAATATTAAGGAAAAATTGATTAAAAT
>RGYL01000211.1 GCA_010032085.1 Actinomycetota bacterium | reverse complement strand
TGGGTGACGATGCGAGATAAATCAATGGGGCTTGCGGTTGGAGCACATGCCGCAAATAACCTCTCGGCCGGATTGCTTGTCTCCAGCATTGATTCAGCTCTCCCCTCAGCAAGCCTTTATGTCACCCCGGAAGTTAGTTGGGGTCCGGCTGCCGTAGTTTCAGTTCTATTTATCCCACTCTTTATTTGGCTCACCGGAAAGTGGAGCGCTAAGGTCACGTCATGAGCGAAAAAAGCGGTATTTTGCAAGGCAATTTCAAGCAATCAGTTCGCCCCCAAGATGATCTCTATCGCCATGTAAATGGCGCATGGCTGGATAAGGCGGAGATTCCCTCTGATCGCGCCGCCGATGGCGCCTTCTATCAATTGCGAGATGAGTCAGAGAAAAATGTTCGCGCCATTATTGAAGATATTGCTAAGAGTGGCGGAGCAGCCGGAAGCAACGCTCAAAAAATCTCCGACCTTTACAACGACTTTATGGATGAAAATGAGGTCGAGGATCTTGGAGTCTCGCCGATCCTAAAGGAGTTAGAACGAGCAGCATCAATTTCTAATTTAGAGGAGTTCACAACGGCCCTTGGGCACTTTGAGAGTCGCGGCCTTGGTGGCATCTTCAACGGTTGGGTAACGGCAGATGCCGCCGATCCCACCACCAATATCGCCTACATCTACCAAGGTGGCTTAAGTCTTCCCGATGAGGCTTACTACCGAGAAGAGAAGCATGGCGCCCTTCGTGGTGAATTAATTTCGCATATCGAGCGGATGTTTGATTTGGCCGGCATCAAAGATGGCCCGGCTCATGCTCGCCGGATTTTGGAACTTGAAACCGAAATCGCCTCCCATCATTGGGATACGGTGCGAAGCCGTGATGCGGTCCTTACCTTTAATAAGAAAACCTTTGCTGAGATCCAGGGGCTGATTGGCCGGTTTGACTGGCGTCTCTGGGCTGAGAGCGCTGGGGTCCCAAGTAATGTCCTTGAGAGCGTTGTTATCGCCCAACCAGACTTTATTGAGAACCTCGGAAAAATGTTGGAGCGATTTGAAGTTGAGAAATGGCGCTCATGGTTAACCTGGCACTTACTCTCAAGTGCGGCTCCATACTTAAGTAGCAAATTTGTAAATGAAAACTTCGCCTTTTATGGCACAACGCTCACCGGAATCCCAGTTCTCAAAGAGCGCTGGAAACGCGGCGTTGCCCTCGTTGAGAGCGCCCTTGGTGAAGCGGTGGGCCAGTTCTACGTGGAGAAGCACTTTCCCGCTGCTGCAAAGGCCCGGATGGGCGAGCTAGTTGCCAACCTTATTCAGGCTTATCGCGTAAGTATCAACGAACTTACTTGGATGAGCGCGGACACTAAGAAGAAAGCGCTAGAAAAGTTAGGCAAGTTCACCCCGAAGATTGGCTACCCCGATAAGTGGCGAGATTACTCAAAACTTGAAATA
>RGYL01000022.1 GCA_010032085.1 Actinomycetota bacterium | reverse complement strand
ACTTTATTCAGGCGCTTTCACTTGGTATGACCTACCGGTATTGCGTTCACTGTGACTGGGGGACCCGGATTCCTCGCTGGTGCATACACCAGATAGGTGAGTTCCTGTGGTATGCGCTGATGCGCGTTCGCATCGCTATGAAACCCATATCCACAGTGCCAAAGGCGCTGGATACCATCGATGTTGCCACAAAAGAACCTGCCAAGGCGATTAACCAACGATCAGATGTTTGTGCCGTTCCTGCTGCCGGAATAGTTGCCGAGGCGATGGTGGCTCTGGTTCTTGCCGAAGCGGTTATGGAGAAATTCGGAGGCGATAGCGCTGGAGAAACAAAGCGAAATATTGACTCGTATCTTGCCAACCTTCCAAAATTTCAATGACTGAAAAAATAATCTTGATCGGACCTCCAGGTTGCGGCAAGAGCACTGTGGGTCGCTTACTTGCTAAGGAGTTAGATTTGAGTTTTCTTGATTCAGACTCCGAGATTGCTAAGCAAACCGGGAAGAGCATCAGCGATATCTTTGTCGAACAGGGAGAACCGAAGTTTCGTGAATTAGAGCGTGATGTTGTTCTTAAGGGATTGAAGAGCGATTTTGGAGTGATCGCATTAGGTGGTGGGTCAATCCTTGATCCAGAAGTTTTTGCAAAACTAGAAGCGGAACCAAAGGTTGTGTACCTGGAAGTATCAATCTCTAATGCAGCTCCACGAGTCGGTTTTAATACCGATCGGCCTCTTCTCGTTGGCAATCCTCGTCAACAATGGCTCAAGCTCTTTGAAACACGTCGCGAGAAGTATGAGCATTTGGGCAAGATACGTATATCGACAAACAATCGAAAACCTAAAGAGGTAGTCGCGCAACTTTGCGAGGAGCTCTCATGAGGAGCATTCGCGTAAATTCCGAACGTCAATATAGCGTCACCTTTCCGCTCGATTGGCAGTCACAAGTTATCAACGCAATCTCTGGTCGAAATGTTGCAGTGCTGACTCCAGAGAGATTGGTTTCGCAAGTTCTAGGCACATTTTCAAAGGATCAAATAGTTGTAACGGAAGATGGTGAAACGCAGAAATCCCTTACTTCATACTCGAAAGTCATGGAAGAGATTGCGCGCCGAGGGCTTAACCGATCATCGGTAATTGTGGGAATAGGCGGGGGAGCTACAACAGATCTGGCGGGCTTCGTCGCCGCAACTTTTATGAGAGGCATTGATTGGATAGCAGTCCCTACCACCGTCGCTGGGATGGTGGATGCTGCTATAGGCGGGAAGACTGGGGTAAATCTTGCTTCGGGAAAGAATCTTGCAGGGGCATTTCATTCGCCCATCGAAGTAATTATTGATACGAGTTGGCTTAAGAGTCTGAGCCAGCGCGACATTCGCGCCGGTCTTGCTGAGGCAATCAAATGCGGATTTATCGCCAACCCTAAAATTCTTGAGTTAGCGCTTAATTGGAGTGAGAACCTAGAAGAAATTATTGAACTCTCAATAGAGGTGAAAGCAGGCGTCGTTTCACGAGACTTCAAGGAGAGTCTTGAGCGCGAAATTTTGAACTATGGCCACACTCTCGGACATGCAATCGAGAGGCATTCAAATTACACATTGCGCCACGGAGAGGCAGTTTCAGTCGGCCTCTGTTTTGCAGCTGCACTTTCAAGTGAGAAGTGCGGGTTGGATGCGGGGGTAGTCGCACAGCATGAACGCTTGCTTCAACATCTAGATCTTCCGACGAAATACTCCCCAACTGCTTTCGCAGAGCTATATGAATTGATGCAGAACGATAAGAAGCGACGCGCGTCTGAGATTCGCTTCGTGACGTTGACGGAGCTTGGAAAAACCGATCGGACTGTGGCTTCTCGGGCGGAATTGGAGCGCATCTACCAAAAGACGGTTGGAAGGTAGAATTTGACGATGAAATTGATGATTCTTAATGGTCCGAATCTAAAAAGGTTAGACCTGCGCGAGAGTCATATTTATGGCGATTTCGACTATGCAACCTTAGAAGGGTATATCCGAGATATTGCCAAGGCAGAAGGCTTTGAGGTGGATATACGCCAAAGTGATGATGAAGCGGTACTGATTGGCTGGCTTCACGAAGCGGCCGATAAAAAAATCCCATTGGTAATAAATCCGGCGGCCTTCACACACTATTCCTACGCTATCCGCGATGCAGTAGTGATGCTCAAGGCTCCGGTGATTGAAGTCCATCTTTCAAACCCGCTTTCACGCGAAGAGTTTCGGCATACCTCAGTTATCTCTGGTGTTGTGAACGGAACTATTTCTGGATTTGGCATGAATTCCTATCGACTCGCGGTGATTGCGATGCGCGAGCTAATCGGAAATTTAGAGAAATAGCGCTAAGAAGGTAATCTCGAACCATGGCAACCACAAATGATCTTAAGAATGGCATGACTCTCGACATCGAAGGTCAATTATGGAATGTAGTCGAGTTTCAGCATGTGAAGCCGGGCAAGGGGCCGGCTTTCGTAAGAACTAAATTGAAGAACGTCCTTTCGGGCAAGGTAGTCGAGCGCACGTTTAATGCCGGCGTAAAGGTAGAAGTTGCAATCCTGGAAAAGCGAGAGATGCAATTTCTTTATAAGGACACCGCTGGTTACGTTTTTATGGACAACACAACTTATGATCAGATAACAATTCCGGAAGAGAGCGTTGGTGAAGCTCCCAACTATCTTCTAGAGAATATGGAAGTAATTGTTGCGATACATGAAGGAAATCCGCTCTACATTGAACTTCCGCCATCGGTCCCGCTACGTATTACCTACACCGAACCTGGTTTACAAGGAGACCGATCCTCCGCAGGGTCCAAACCGGCCACGGTGGAAACTGGTATCACGGTGCAAGTCCCACTTTTTATAAAGCAGGATGAGGTTGTTCTAATAGATACGCGCACTGGCGATTATCTTGGCCGCGCCAACTAAGTGAGTACTCGCTCAAAAGCCCGCAAGGCGGCCTTAGATCTTCTTTATGAAGGTGATATCCGTAATCGCTCTGCTGTTGACCTACTCAATACTAGAAAAAATGAGTTGGAGTTTTTGATTCGCGAATATACCGAGTTTCTGGTTTCAGGAATTGTGGCGAAACGTGATCGGCTAGATGAAATAATCCTGATGCGCGCTAAAGATTGGGATCTCGATCGGATGCCAGTCGTTGATCGAAATATTTTAAGACTTGGAACATTTGAATTGCTGTGGGGAGAAGATTTGCCCGAAGGCGTAGCGATAGCAGAAGCGGTTGAGCTAGCCAAGACGCTATCTACTGACGATTCAGCAGCTTATATAAATGGCGTCTTAGCGGCGATAAGTGAGATTAAATCGAGTCTCTCGCTCTAAGCAATAAGCCGCGACGTTTAAGAAGATCTATAACCTCTCGCTGATTACGCCCCAAACCTATCTCCAAAGTTTCTAAGTCACTTCCGCGTAGCGATAAGACGCTGCCATTTCTATCCGCTCGTTTAGCGATAATGCGCGTTGCTAATCTCTGGGTTTGAAGTGTCACTTCATCGGGCAGGTCACGCATTTTCTGTAGTTGGTGTAGATCGAGTATCAGCCGGTCGGGCTCATCACCCTTTGTAAGTTGACCTAAGGCCGAGATATCTGCGCCATAGAACTCACACAACTCAACAGCCTTAAGCAAACTTAAGTGTCGGTTCCCTCTCTCATATGAACCCACTACGACTGCTTTCCAAGTACCACGGCTCTTAATCTCAACTTGCTTAAGAGTGAGGCCGGCGGCAAGACGAAGGCCGCGCAGGCGTGCAAGACTTCCTATGTAGTTTTCGCAGCGATGTGCTTCCGGATCTAACTCTCTCTCATCTGTTTCTTCGGACATCTAGCCAAGATATGGGAAAGGCAGAAACGCCCGCACTGGTTATGCACATACCCATTCCTAAGTTAGTATTGGCCAACCTTTAAAGACCGTCCCGAGAGGCGGAAAAGGAAGTGTTATGGCGCTGGTTTTAGATAGTCCCGAAATCAATCGGGCATTGAAACGTATAGCTCATGAAATTATTGAGCGAAATAAGGGTATTGAAAACGTAGTACTTATTGGTATTCCAACTCGTGGGGCACTTCTCTCTGCAAGGCTGGCCAAGATCTTGGCCGAACTCGAGGGTAGTTCAATTGAGCATGGCACTTTAGATACAACTATGTATCGCGACGACCTTAGAGGGTCAGCGCCACGCTCGCTAGGAAGAACTGAGATTCCAGCAGGCGGTATCCATGACCGAGAAGTTGTTCTCGTCGATGATGTCTTATTTTCAGGAAGAACAATTCGAGCAGCGCTAGATGCCCTCGCCGAGCATGGGCGTCCACGGAGTGTCCAGCTCGCTGTTCTCATAGATAGGGGACATAGGGAGCTACCCATAAGGGCAGATTTTGTTGGAAAGAACGTTCCTACTAATCGTGCTGAGCGGGTAAGCGTCAGACTCTTAGAAATAGATGGCAACGATGAAGTAAGAATCGAGGGTCGAGCGTGATTAGTCATCTCCTTTCGATCTCAGATTTATCAAAAGATGAAGCTTTAAATATTCTCGATACCGCCGAGGAACTGGCGCGAGTTACTGAGACGCCTGTAAAGAAGCTTCCCACTTTGCGGGGGCGCACAATTGTTAATCTCTTTTTTGAGGATTCAACGAGAACGCGTATTTCCTTTGAAGCAGCAGCAAAGCGCCTCTCTGCTGATGTCATCAACTTTTCCGCCAAGGGATCATCACTTAGTAAAGGCGAGAGTCTCAAAGATACCGCTTTAACACTTCAAGCTATGGGTGCAGATGGTGTCGTGATTCGCCATCCTGCATCGGGAGCAGCGGCACGTCTGGCGAGTCAAAAATGGATGACCGGTGCAGTAATTAATGCGGGAGACGGGACGCATGAACACCCTACTCAGGCTTTGCTGGATGCATTTACGATTCGACAACATCTTAAAAATTCAAGTGGAGATCTATCTGACCTTTCGATAGCTATTGTGGGTGACGTTCTGCATTCTCGTGTTGCACGAAGCAATGTCCTCTTGCTATCTAAGTTGGGCGCCCACGTCACATTAATCGCGCCCCCGACATTGCTTCCAGTTGCCGTCAATAGTTGGGGAGTCGAGGTTAAATATGACTTCGATGAAAATCTTGATGAGTATGACGTTGTCATGATGTTGCGAGTACAACGAGAGCGAATGGACGAGGCTTTCTTTCCCTCGGAGCGAGAATACTCCAGGCGCTTCGGATTAAATGGCGATCGCCTTAGTCGTCTCTCTGAAAAATCCCTTGTGATGCATCCTGGCCCGATGAATAGAGGACTTGAGATATCTGCCGACTCAGCCGACAGTAGAAAATCAGTGATAGTCGATCAGGTTAAAAATGGCGTCTCGGTTCGCATGGCGACTCTCTATCTCCTGCTGGGAGGAAACTAGCGTGAAATTAGTTATTAAAAATGTCGTAGATTCCGCAGGGAAAAAAATCGAGATTGCTTGTGACAATGGTCGAATAGTTGACACAAAACAGGTAACTAATGATTTCAACGTTTATGACGGCAAAGGTTTGACGATTATTCCCGGTCTAGTTGATCTACATACACATCTGCGTGAACCTGGGAAAGAGGATGCCGAAACAGTTCTAACTGGTTCAAGAGCAGCCGTAGCGGGGGGATTCACAGCGATATCGGCTATGCCAAACACCAATCCGGTTGCCGACACAGCAGGTGTTGTGGAGCAAGTTCATCGCCTTGGTCAAGTACACGGTCTTTGCGATGTTTTCCCAATTGGCGCTGTCACGGTAGGTCAACAAGGCAAGTCGCTATCTGAAATGGGGGCAATGAATTCATCAGAGGCGAAAGTTCGAATCTTTAGTGATGATGGACATTGTGTCTCAGATTCCCTGGTTATGAGACGAGCGCTTGAGTATGTAAAAGGTTTTGATGGCGTAATTGCTCAACATGCACAAGATCCACGGTTGACAGCAGGATCACAGATGAATGAAGGGGCTGTCTCTGCACAGCTTGGGCTTAAAGGTTGGCCGGCTGCTGCTGAAGAGTCAATTATCGCCCGAGACATACTTTTGAGTGAACATGTCGGTAGTCGCCTTCATATCTGTCATCTAACAACGGCTGGGGGAGTTGAACTTGTTCGTTGGGCTAAGAAGAGAGGTGTACAAGTTACTGCGGAAGTGACACCGCATCATCTACTTCTTACTGATGAGACTGCCCGAAGTTACGACCCAATTTTCAAGGTTAATCCACCACTGCGAACCGAGAGAGATGTACAAGCACTTCGCGAAGGTTTGGCCGATGGAACGATTGACATCATCGCCACAGATCACGCGCCACATCCGGCTGAGGATAAGGAATGCGAATGGGCTGCTGCCGCTTTTGGCATGATTGGACTTGAAACTGCGCTATCGATCTCATATCTCGCAATGGTTCAAAGCGGGTTGATTTCGTTTTCAACACTAGTAGAGAAATTAACTACCAATCCGGCAAAGATTGCGCGTTACGAAGGACATGGCTCTCTAGCGACTGGGAATTGGGCGAATTTTGCTTTAGTTGATTTAGCGCACAACTGGCGAGTGGAGGCAACGTCTATTCGCTCCAAGAGCAAGAACTCACCTTTCCTCGATCGAGAGTTACCGGCGGTTGTCGTTAGCACCTTCTTCCGTGGAACTGAGGTCTACAGTCGATGAGTTCGGCATTTCTAGTTCTCGATGACGGCACAATTTTTGAAGGTGAGTCTTGGGGTGCGAGCGGAGAAACTTTTGGCGAGGTGGTTTTTACAACCGGAATGACCGGCTACCAGGAAACGTTGACTGATCCCTCTTATTTTAAACAAGTAGTTGTTATGACCGCACCTCACATAGGCAATACCGGAATGAATGATGAAGACGAGGAGTCTGCAAGGATTTGGGTGAGCGGTTTTGTGGTTCGTGATCCATCGCCAATCGTCTCAAATTGGCGTTCGCAGCGTTCTTTGGAATCAGAACTTGAAAAATATGGCGTAGTAGGAATATCCGGAATTGACACGCGGGCGCTGACTTTGCACATTAGAGAACGCGGAGCAATGAGAGTTGGAATCTTCTCGCACCAAGATCTATCTAGGGAAGAAATGGTGGTGAAGGTTAGAGGCACTTCGGCGATGACTGGTTCTTATCTAGCCGATGAGGTCTCTGCAAAAAAGACGATGATAATTCCGGCAGATCACGAAGTTAACTTCCGTGTAGCTGCACTAGATCTCGGCATAAAGTCCGCTACACCGCGAAATTTCGCAAATCGTGGCATCGAGACGCATCTTCTTCCCGTTACTACTTCGCTAGATGAGATCAAGCAAGGTGGTTTCGATGGCGTCTTCCTATCTAATGGTCCCGGAGATCCGGCAACGATGACTGAAGTTGTAGCAACTGTAAGGGCGTTACTTGATTTAGAAGTACCTCTTTTTGGCATCTGCTTCGGCCACCAGATATTTGGTCGTGCACTTGGATTCGATACATATAAATTACGTTTTGGACATAGAGGCATAAACCAACCGGTCATGAACAAGATCGCTGATCGCGTTGAAATCACTGCACATAACCATGGCTTTGCCGTTGAGGCTCCCACCGAAGGTGAGTTCTCGACCGTTTTTGGCCCGGGAATCGTCTCGCATGTTTCGCTAAATGACGGAGTCGTTGAGGGATTGAAGTTGCTCGATCGTCCAGCATTTTCAGTTCAGTACCATCCTGAAGCGGCTGCTGGCCCGCACGATGCAAATTATTTATTTGATGAATTTTTGAAACTTCTGGAGAGTCATGCCAAGAGATAAGTCAATAAAAAGCGTTTTAGTAATTGGCAGTGGCCCAATCGTGATTGGCCAAGCTTGCGAGTTTGATTATTCCGGAACCCAAGCCTGTCGAGTCTTAAAGAGTGAAGGAGTGCGGGTAATCCTCGTAAACAGTAACCCGGCAACGATTATGACCGATCCAGAATTTGCCGATGCAACATATGTAGAACCAATCACGCCAGAATATATCGAAGCGATTATTGCTAAAGAGAAACCGGATGCGATTCTCGCGACACTGGGTGGTCAAACCGCATTAAACGCTGCGATGAAGTTGGACGAACTGGGAATTCTTAGAAAGTACAACGTTCGTCTAATTGGAGCGGATATACCGGCAATCAAACGCGGTGAAAATCGAGAGGAATTTCGCTCGATTGTTGAGCGAATAGGTGGCGAGTCGGCTAGGTCCATTATTTGCCACACAATTCAAGAATGCATCAACGCCGCGCAGGCCCTCAGTTATCCAGTAGTGGTACGACCTTCATTCACTATGGGCGGATTAGGAAGTGGAATTGCTAAAGATGAGGCCGAGTTAAGACTAATTGCCGGAGCGGGCTTGCAGTACAGCCCGGTCACCGAAGTCCTCCTTGAGGAATCAATCATCGGATGGAAAGAGTTCGAGCTTGAGGTAATGCGTGATCACAAAGACAATGT
>RGYL01000210.1 GCA_010032085.1 Actinomycetota bacterium | reverse complement strand
ACATATTTGAATCTTATCGACTACCCTCTACTTATGTTATTAGAAGCCCTTATTCTCATAGTCCTGCTTACCTTCCTTCTCGAATCGGTTCTCGATGAGCTAAATCAAAGAAGCGCTCAAAGATCTCCAGATCCACTAGTTGCTCACCTCTACGACCCTAAAGAACAGGCGCGTTCAATCTCCTATGGTCGGGAGCGGACTGAGCTCGGGCTGTTAAGCGGCGCCGTTACTACGGGAGTGATGATTCTTGCTCTCGCATTCGGCTGGTTTGCCGATCTTGACGCTTTCATCGCGGAGCGAGTAGATAACACAATTCTTGTCTCACTCGTATTTATTGGTGCCCTTGGTTTTATCTCTTGGTTGATTAGCCTGCCATTTGCGATTCGCTCAACTTTCGGAATTGAAGCGCGCTACGGATTTAACAAGTCCACCCCAAAGACATTTATTCTTGATGCAATTAAAGGCACATTTGTCGCCGTGATTCTCGGCGGAGCTCTCTTAGGAGCAGTCATATGGCTATACGAGAGATTTGAAGGCAGATTCTGGATTTATGCCTGGGCGTTAGTGGCTGGCTTCTCAATATTTATGTTTATGTTCGGTACTAAATTGATTTTGCCATTGTTTAATAAATTAACGCCGCTTGAAGATGGTCAACTAAAGGCTGATATTGCAAAGTATTGCCAATCACAGGGATACGCGCTCAAGAACCTCTTCGTGATGGATGGCTCCAAGAGATCTACCAAAGCGAATGCGTTTTTTAGTGGGATGGGAAAAAGTAAAACGATAGTTCTATTCGATACCTTGATAGAGAAGTTGAATAAAGAGGAAATAGTGGCGGTGCTGGCCCACGAAATTGGCCACTACAAGCGGAAGCACACCTTGGCTATGTTTATCGCTTCAAACATCCAAACCCTCGCGATTTTTGCCCTTCTTGGCTGGGCGCTGCAATATGACGAACTCTCTCGAGTCTTGGGCGCGCAAGAAGGTAAATTCCATCTCTCGGCAATCGCTTTCTTCCTACTACTTACTCCGCTTCAACTTCTCTTAGGGCTACTCAACAATTCACTTTCAAGGCGAAATGAATTTGATGCCGATAACTTTGCTGCCGAGACATATAAGCGCGAGCCAATGCGAACCGCGCTCTCCAAAATTTCGACAGATAGTCTCGCTAATTTAAATCCGCATCCAATATATGTGGCTTTCAACTATACGCATCCGCCACTAGTGGAGCGGTTGAAGAATGTTGGTGCCTAATTACAAATAAAAAAAGCCCGCCATTACAGCGGGCTTTTTTTATTACTTCTTAGATATCGAAGTAGAGTTCAAACTCTGCTGGATGTGGACGTAGTCGAACGTAATCAATCTCAGATTTACGCTTCCACTCAATCCAAGTTTCAATTAGATCCTTGGTAAAGACACCGCCACGAGTTAGGAAGTCA
>RGYL01000209.1 GCA_010032085.1 Actinomycetota bacterium | reverse complement strand
ACGAAGCAATGAACTGGGTCTTGTTCATTTAATCCCCTTATTTACGCGTAAAGTTAAGCGTTCGCTTAACGTGTTCCTCAATTTACGCAACGAAAATCATTAATTGGCGCATATTTCTCGGTGTGTCGCAATATTTCAAAAATAGTTTCCACTCAATTTTTGCACTTTTTACGCATAAAAAACCCTCAATTACAGGTTTAGAGTCGGCGAAAAAGCGCTCTTATGACAAAACTGGAAGCGTTTTTGGCTTGAAATTCGCTCTTTTCGCTTCAAATTCATCAACGAGATTGGTATTTCGAAGCGTCAATCCAATGTCATCAAGACCTTCCATCAACCTCCAACGGGTGTAATCATCTAATTCAAAGGAAATCTTCTTGCCCTTGTAGGAAACCGTTCTCGATTCAAGATCCACGGTAATTTCACACTTCGGGTCGCTCTCAATAGCCGACCAGAGTTGTTCGACCTCATCTTGCGGCAAGATCACGGTTAATAGGCCGCCCTTTAGCGAATTTCCGCGGAAAATATCGGCAAAGCGCGATGAAATTACGACCTTAAAGCCATAGTTTTGCAGCGCCCAAACTGCGTGTTCTCTTGATGAACCAGTTCCAAAATCCACGCCCGCAACCAGGATAGTGCCGCCCTTAAATTCCTCCTTGTTAAGTACAAACTCCGGATCACTTCGCCATGCTGCAAATAAACCATCTTCAAATCCGGAACGTGTAACTCGCTTTAAATAGACCGCCGGAATGATTTGGTCGGTATCGACATTGCTTCTTCTAAGCGGAACGCCAGTTCCCGAATGCGAAATGAATTTCTCCATTATTGCTCCTATAAATCTGCTGGCGAGGCCAGCGTTCCCTTGATGGCGGTTGCAGCCGCAACAAGTGGGCTTACTAAATGGGTACGTCCACCTTTTCCTTGGCGGCCTTCAAAATTTCTATTACTTGTCGATGCAGATCTCTCACCTGGTTTTAATTGATCTGGATTCATGCCGAGACACATCGAACATCCCGCGCTACGCCATTCTGCGCCAGCGGCCAAAAAGACCTTATCGAGGCCCTCTGATTCTGCTTGAAGGCGGACTCGCGCCGAGCCCGGGACAACCAACATTCTCGTTCCATCTGCGACCCGCTTGCCCTTGATAATGGCTGCTGCCGAACGAAGGTCCTCAATCCGCCCATTTGTGCACGAACCAAGAAAGACAGTATCTATCTTGATCGCCTTCATTGGAGTGCCACCCTTGAGATCCATATATGTAAGCGCGCTTGCGGCGGCGCGGCGCTCCTGTTCATCTGCAAAGGAATCTGGGTTTGGAACCGCATCATTAAGTGGAACACCTTGGCCAGGATTGGTCCCCCAGGTAACGAAGGGTGAGAGCTCATCGGCATTAAGGAAAATCTCTTTATCAAATTTTGCATCTGCATCACTCTTCAAGTTCTT
>RGYL01000208.1 GCA_010032085.1 Actinomycetota bacterium | reverse complement strand
TTACAAATGGCCTCTGCGTGAGTAGGGTTTTCAAGTGGCCCTAATCGAGATTCGCAATCTCAGCAAGACTTTTGGAAGTGTAAAAGCGGTTGACGGGGTCGACCTAGATATAAATCCCGGAGAATTCATAACTTTGCTAGGCCCATCAGGTTCTGGAAAAACTACCGTCTTGCGAATGATTGCCGGATTTGAGGATCCAGATTCTGGAAGTATCAAATTGAATGGTGAAGAGATAACTCACCTTCCGCCTTATGATCGAGATGTAAACACGGTTTTTCAAGATTATGCGCTCTTTCCACACATGGATGTAATAACAAACATCGAATATGGCTTGAGAGTCAAGAAGGTTCCAAAAGATGAACGACGTGAAAAAGCAAATGCTGCGCTCGCTCAAGTTCGTCTTAGTGGATACGAATCTCGTAAACCAAGTCAACTCTCTGGTGGCCAGCGACAACGTGTAGCTCTTGCGCGTGCACTAGTTAACCGCCCATCCGTTTTATTACTAGATGAGCCACTAGGAGCGCTTGATTTGAAATTGCGTCAGCAGATGCAGATTGAGTTGAAGGAATTACAACGCGAAGTTGGTATTACATTCATCTTTGTAACTCATGATCAAGAAGAAGCGCTCACTATGAGCGATCGAATTGCGGTTTTTGATAAAGGAAAAATCCAACAACTCGATAAGCCGGCCGCAATATATGAACGTCCAATGAATGAATTTGTCGCTGGATTTGTTGGCGTCTCTAATTTAATTTCTGGTGAAGCGGCTGAAAAATTGCTGGGAAAGAAAGGCACTTACACGGTCCGACCCGAAAAAATCCGGATAGATAATCAAGGCGCTAGAGGGACTATCCGAGAGGTCGAATACCTAGGACCCTCGACCCGTTTTTTGGTAGATCTCGATGCCGGAGTACAGCTAGTTGTTTTGCAACAGAATCTTGAACAAAGTGCGATTGATGTTGAGAGTTTACGTGGAACAAAGGTTGCACTCGCCTGGGACAAAGCGAGTGAATACAAAGTTGGTTAATAGATTTCCCATCTTTTCGGATGGGGGAAGCGATGGAGATTCCATTGCTGTATCGCACGAAAGTGCGATGTATAGGAGGAGAAAGTGCGAGTTACAAAACTTCGCAAACTTGCAGCGCTAGCAGCTGCAAGTACCCTCGTACTCGCTGGCTGCTCGAGCTCTAGCGATGAAGAGGGTGGCGCCTATGCGGGACCCGTTCAGGACACACCTGGAACTATCAATGTTCTAGCCTGGCCAGGTTACGCAGAGGATGGATCAACAGATCCAAAAGTCGACTGGGTTACACCTTTTGAAGAGGCGACCGGTTGCACCGTAAATGTAAAGACATACGGAACTTCGGATGAGGCTGTTCAACTTATGCAAGGTGGCGGTTATGACGTCATCTCAGCATCTGGCGACGCATCACTTCGTTT
>RGYL01000207.1 GCA_010032085.1 Actinomycetota bacterium | reverse complement strand
AATCTCATCAACAGTCTCATTGAATTGGCATATTCTTCCATTAGTTAGCCTCGTGCTTCTAATAAAAATTGCTGCGATTCGACGCTTAAGGCCGGTCTTACTCAAAGGTGCCGAAGTAACGGAAGATGATGAGGTGGTGACCTTCTCAAAGATGGTCCGCACCTTCTCGATTGATTGGGTCGTAAGTCTTGGCTTTCTTTGTGCATTGATGTTAGAGATGGTTATGGGAGATTGGTCAACAATTATCGCGCGGCAAGAGTTTGGCGTTTCAAAATCTATGGCAGTTATTCCTTATTTTCTATTTATGACCTCAATGATTCTGGGACGCGTTTCATATAACAGAATAAAGGGATCGAGAAACGATAAAGAAATAGTCCAGCCATTTGTTGTTCTTGGTGGCTCTATCTTCCTCATTAGCCTCTTCCTCGGTTTGCAGCTTAAAGATTCAAATCTCGTTCTTGGGTATTCAATCTTCTGTTTAGGAGCCCTACTTTCAGGACTTGGTATCTCTTTCGTCGCGCCACTCGGGAGTTGATAACTCTCATGCGGAACCGGTGAGAAATTAGTTACTGAGACTAAAGGATTTCCTACTTCATCCCATCGAACGTAGGCAAGAGTATTTCCAGCTCCGTCATCACCGATTAACCATTGGAATCCTTCATTTGAATTATCGCGCTGCCAGAGCGCAGGCAAATCTCGATAGAGGCCATTCAAATCTGAGATTAATAGTTGCACCCCAGAGTGCTCTTGATATTGCGTTAAGTGCCAATCTAATGATTGAGATTCGCGCCACTCATCATTCTGGGCAAATTCGCAGCCCATGAATAACAACTTCTTACCGGGATGTGACCACATATAGCCATAGAGTGCACGTAAAGTCGCGAGCTTTTGCCACCGATCACCTGGAAACTTATTTACCAAAGCGCCTTTACCGTGGACAACTTCATCATGAGATAAGGGAAGTAGGAAGTTCTCACTCCATGCGTAGAGAATCGAGAAAGTAATCTCATTATGGTGATAGACGCGATGAATTGGTTCATGTTTAAGGTATTGCAAAGTGTCATGCATCCAGCCCATATTCCACTTAAATCCAAATCCAAGACCGTTAGCCGAAGTCGGCTTAGTTACCCCACCCCATGCGGTGGATTCTTCAGCAATCATCATGATGCCTGGATACCTCTTATATGCAGTTGCTGTGGCTTCTTGTAGGAAGCGAACCGCGGCAAGGTTCTCCCGGCCCCCATGTTCATTTGGAATCCACTCACCCTCTTTTCGGGAGTAGTCGAGATAGAGCATTGAGGCGACTGCATCAACACGAAGCCCGTCGATGTGAAATTCATCTAGCCAATAAAGTGCACTTGCCACAAGGAAATTACGAACCTCAGTCCGAGCAAAATTGAAGATGTATGTACCCCAATCCGGATGTTCGCCGAGACGGGC
>RGYL01000206.1 GCA_010032085.1 Actinomycetota bacterium | reverse complement strand
TTTATATTCTTTGTTATTGTATTTAATTGTGTGCATTGAAAGGAAAACAATGCACACAATTAAATACAATAACAAAGAATATAAAATACCATTCGATTTAGATTTACAAATCGATAAAGATAAAGTGATTGAGGTGCCCAATAGATTTAGCGGCGAGAAGGCAAGCCTACCTTGGTTTGCTGTTGCTGTATATGATTTAATTATGGGTGCGGAACAGTTCAATGATTATGAAACAATGCAACAAGGATTGGATTGGTTTAGACAATACTTTCCAAAACAATATATGGTTTTATTAGATTGATATAATCAATCATAGGTTGTGCGCCGCTTCGCGGCGCGCAGGCGCGCGCTTCGCGCGCGTGTGTCCTTACTTTAAAAGCGCGCTTCGCGCGCTTGCTTCTTTTCTTATTAATAAAACAATTCGCTTGCAAGCTTGCGGGCCCACCCACCCCACCACAACAGTAACCCACTTGACTTTAGCTTGTGCTCTTGCGGGCCCACCCACCCCCATAAATAGCAAAAGGGGTCCCAAAACTTTAACCTTTAGTCCTAGATTTAGACATTCAACCATGATAAATACTTTTTAAAAATAATCAAAGGTGCAAAAATTTTATAAAAAATTTTTATGGATGTAAGTAAGATAGATCTAAATAAGTTGCCTGTAGATAAGCGTAAAGAATTTATACAATATGCAATTAAGTTAGATGAAAAGAAAAAAGAAGAAAAAGTTAATCAAGATTTTTTAACTTTTGTAAAATCTGTTTGGCCAGATTTCGTTGAAGGTAAACATCATAAAAAAATTGCTGAACAGTTTAATCGTCTTGCAGAAGGAAAGATTAATCGTTTAATTATTAATATGCCACCAAGGCATACTAAATCTGAATTCGCTTCTTTCTTACTTCCTGCATGGATGATTGGTAAGAATCCAAAATTAAAAATAATCCAAACAACGCACACGACTGAACTTGCTGTACGATTCGGTAGAAAAGCAAAACATTTAATTGATAGTCAAGATTACAAAAGATTTTTTAAAACTACACTGCGCGAAGATTCACAAGCCGCGGGCCGTTGGGAAACGGAACAAGGTGGTGAATACTTTGCAGCCGGTGTTGGATCGGCGATCACGGGTCGTGGAGCGGATTTACTTATCATCGATGATCCACACTCGGAACAAGATGCGATGAATCCAGAAGCGCTAGAGCGTGCATATGAATGGTATACTTCAGGTCCTCGTCAGCGATTACAACCTGGTGGAAAGATAGTTGTGGTTATGACGCGTTGGTCGTTGAAGGATCTTACCGGAGCGTTGATCGGGGCTCAAAAAGGAATTAAATCAGATCAGTGGGAAGTCATACAATTTCCTGCAATCCTACCTAATGAAAAACCAGTATGGCCAGAGTATTGGAAGTTATCTGAATTAGAATCGGTTAAAGCATCTTTATCTGTTCAGAAATG
>RGYL01000205.1 GCA_010032085.1 Actinomycetota bacterium | reverse complement strand
AAAAGAGTTAATTGATATCCCAATCCCTAGAGCAGTTCGCGTTTCAGAAGCGCCTTCATATGGACAGACTGTTATGACATATGACCCTGGTTCAAATGGAGCAGAGGCATATGCAAGAGTTGCTCGCGAGATTGCGCTACGTGGAGCGCCAACAATTTCAAATTCGATAAGTAATGCCGAGGTTGTTTAATGAGTGCTAAACGAGGTGGTTTAGGAAGAAATCTTGATTCACTTATACCTACACCAATAAGAGCAGTCGGTGTTGAAGATCCAGTCGCGGGTCGATTAGAAGTAGATATAAGTTCAATCAGACCAAATCCACGGCAACCTAGAACAGTTTTTGAAGATGAGTCACTACGGGAACTCTCGGCATCGATACGGGAGATCGGGATTCTCCAACCACCTGTAGTGCGAAGAATTGGTGAAAATCAATATGAATTGATTATGGGAGAGCGGCGCCTAAGGGCAGCAAAACTTGCTGGTCTATCCAGCATCCCCGTCATAATCCGAGAGACGAGTGATAACGAACTTCTTCGAGAAGCTTTAATTGAGAATATTCATCGAAGCAATTTAAATGCTTTAGAAGAAGCAGCTGCTTATAGTCAGATGTTGAATGACTTTGGTTTAACCCATGATGAACTTGCAAAACGAATCGGCAAATCGCGCCCAGTAATCACGAATACCTTACGGCTACTTAATTTGCCACCTTCAGTACAGAAGAAATTAGCAAGTGGCGCAATAAGTGCGGGGCACGCTCGAGCACTTCTAGGGTTAACGGATTCGGCGGAGATTGAGCGAATAGCCAACAAGATAGTAAGTGAAGGTTTAAGTGTCCGTGCCACCGAAGAGTTGATCGCTATTAATTCAGGTTCCTCTAAAACAAAAGGAAAGCGAGGCGGGACAAGCTCGCTTGGGAAGTACCAAGAGTTAGAGGAGCGAATTGGTGATGCCCTCGATACTCGCGTGACGATAAAGGGTGGAAAGAACGGCGGAAAGATCCAGATTGAATTTGCTGATAGTCAAGATTTATTACGAATAGCTGGAAAAATTAATTAAGTTTTAAAGAATTGCGTCTCTGTATTTCCTGTTCTACAACACCGGCTAGCGCTTTGACTCCTTCGCGGATTCGCTCCGGGGTTGGGTAGCAATATGAAAGGCGCATTGACCAACTTCCTAGACCATCGGCATAGAAAGCAGTTCCCGGGACATAAGCAACTTTTGCCACGATTGCCTTCGGCACAAGAGCTTTAGTATCGATTTCTGGTGGGAGTGTTACCCAGACATAAAAACCACCCTGGGGTCTTGTCCAAGTAGCGGATTTAGGAAAGTAAGCGTCAAGAGTTTCGAGCATGGCATCGCGCCGGACCTTATAAAGCTCGACAAATGAGGAGATTTGGTCACGCCAAGGCTGGTCGGCTAGGTAGCTAGAGATCGACATTTGGGCGAAGTTTGAAGGGCAGAGAATTGAG
>RGYL01000204.1 GCA_010032085.1 Actinomycetota bacterium | reverse complement strand
AAAACTAAATCAAGTGGAGCAATCGCCACTTGGGGATTTGGTGTAGCCACAGTGATTCTTCTATTCGCACTTCCAATTTGGAATTTCCCGACTGCTGCGCTCTCTAACGAGATGAATCTGCTTGGTCGCTTTGAAAATTATCAACTACCTGGCTGGGCTCTAGTTTTATGGATAGTAGTTATGGGAACGATTGCTCCATATTTACTAGTTATTAGTGGTTTGAAGATTCTTAGCGCTTCTACCGCAAGCATCTTTGGAATGATCGAGCCAGTCTTAGCTGGAATATTTGCTTGGTGGTGGCTCAGTGAGAGACTTACCGCGATACAGTTGGTCGGCTGTATGGTTGTTATAGTCGGTATCTCAATAGCTGATAGAGCGCGCTCAGGGGTTGGTAAACATTGAATTTCGATGAAATTTTGGCCGCAAATGAGGAGTTCGCAAAAACCTTTAAATCTAGCGATTTAACAGGCCGGGCTGCTCAAGGTTTGGCAATAGTCACTTGTATGGATTCGAGAATTGATCCATTACGGGTCGTAGGTATGAAGCCGGGAGACGCAAAGATTCTCCGTAATGCCGGAGCTCGAGTAACCGAGGACGTTCTTCGCACTCTAGTTCTAGCAGTGCATCTGTTGAATGTTTCGAAGGTTCTAGTTATGCCACACACTGATTGCCGCATGGCAAGCGGAACAGAAGATCAAGTTCACGAAGCAATAAAGAAAGCTTCAGGAATTGATACTCGGTCTATTGAAATTCGAACGGTCACTGATCAAAAAGCCGCACTTGAGGTAGATGTGCTGAGAATTAAGTCTTTCCCGTTTCTACCTTCAGAGTTAGAGGTTATGGGCGCAATCTACGATGTAAGAAACGGAAAGTTAGAAAAACTTTTTAGTCGTCCTTGACGATTCGTTCTTGCGGGATTGTGTACTTAGGCGCCATATCGGCGAACTTAGCGAAGTGAAGAAGTGATGCAATTGGAATTTTCTTGGTTGGACCATTTCGATGCTTAACCACCATCAGATCAGCTTCGCCCTGTCGGTTTTGAGGATCATACAAATCATCTCTATGTAACAAGATAACAACGTCTGCGTCCTGCTCGATAGATCCAGATTCACGTAGGTCAGAGAGCATTGGTTTCTTATCGGCGCGCTGTTCAGGAGAGCGATTTAGCTGGGAGATAGCAACAACCGGTACATGTAGCTCTTTGGCGAGAAGCTTTAGTTGACGAGAGAACTCAGATACTTCCTGTTGGCGATTTTCCACACGCTTACCGGACGTCATTAATTGAAGGTAATCAATTACAACTAACTTCAAATCATGGCGTTGCTTAAGGCGACGTGCTTTTGCCCTAATCTCCATCATTGAAAGGTTTGGAGAATCATCGATAAATAGCGGAGCGTCGTTAATTTCACCCATTCTTCGGGCTAATTTCGACCATTCATCATCACTTAGGGAGCCAGAACGGATGTTAT
>RGYL01000203.1 GCA_010032085.1 Actinomycetota bacterium | reverse complement strand
TTGATTCATCGCCTACAAAGTACTTCGATACTCGTGTGAGTCCGCGCTCAACATGCGCCTTGATTTCTTTTAGCGCCTTCTCCACATCTCGCTCCATGATGAGATCAAGAAATATCTGATGATCTCCCTCCCAAGAAGTCATCATTGTCTTGTTTAAGAAATCTTCTCTCGCCCAGGTATAAATTAGAAATGAGTGAATCTGTGAACGAAGAATTTCCCAAGCTCGATATAACCGATCGTGATGTGCAGCATTGAAAATTGCGGTGTGAAATTCAAGATCCAACCGACTCACCGTCTTGACAGTTCGCTGGTTGTCTTCCAAATTCCTATATTCATTGATAGGTGCCTCCATGGCTCTAAAGTCCGCAGCCGTTGCATTCTTGCAGGCCCACTCAATTGCAAGTTGTTCAAGAACAAGGCGAAGTGAAAATATTTCTTCGACATCACTTTTTCCCCAAGAAGCGATGCGGGCGCCCTTGTGGCGCTCAATAACGACCAAGCCCTCTCGCTCTAAACGAGCTAAGGCTTCGCGGACTGGACCACGGGATACGCCCATTTGATTAGCTAGATCATCTTCAGCTAGACGTCGTCCAGGTTCTAATTCATGGGAGATGATGGCGTCACGCAGATCATCAGTGACAACATCAGCAAGGACCCGTCGAGTTGCGATACCAAGACCAAGCGGGCTCTCAGCCATTTTCAAACCTCGTTTCAGAGTCCACTTGGCAAAGGCTCAAGTAGATTGTTGTTTGTTAACAACAACGATACCCCGAAGTACGTTAGAGCGAAAGAGGTTGGTTGCTCAAAAGAACTCTAGTAATTACCTAGGTTGCCACCGGCATTAAAGGCCAGGTTTCCGCCATCAATCGGCAGAATCACTCCGGTAATCATTGCCGCCGCATCGCTCACAAGGAAGTGGACTCCGCGCGCGATGTCTTCGGGCTCGGCGACGCGTCCCAATGGAATGCCCTCAAGTAGGCGTTTCATAAGGACTTTAGCCTTCTCGCCCTCAGTCTCAACCCAGCGTCTCCAACCTGGGGTATTTACCGAACAGGGCTGGATGGCATTAACCCGAATCTTTGAAGTAGCCCACTCGATCGCAAGCTCTCGAGTCATCTGGTTTGTTCCACCTTTTGCAACGCTATATGCGAAGTTACCTCGGCCAATCGCTGAGCTACCTGCAATCGAGGAGATATTTACAACAGCTCCAGGGACTCGATCTCTAATCGCAGCCTTTCCGAACTCACGCGCATTTAGAAAGTATCCAGTTAGCGAGGTATCCATAATTCTCGACCATTCGGCCAAGCTGGTTTCATGTGGCGCTACATGAAGTCCCTGAAATGCGTTATTTACCAAGATTTGTGGCGTCTTTCCAGTGAGTTTACGCGCTTGCTCATAAAGTGAAATTACTTCACTTTCAATGCCAGCATCACTTTTAATTGTATGAACTGAGATTTTTTTTGCGGTAAG
>RGYL01000202.1 GCA_010032085.1 Actinomycetota bacterium | reverse complement strand
GTAAGGAAGCAGCCCCGGCAACGAAGGCAACTAAGAGTCGTCCAAGGAATGTGAGAGCCTGATTGACTGCTCCCAACTCGGCTACAACCACTCCCCCTGGCTTATTCGATCTCGCTGATGCATAAGTGAAGAAAAGTGGGGCGACGAAGGAAATCCCGAAACCTGTGAGAAGAGCTCCGATACAGAAAATTCCATAACCTAAGTAAAGATTTTGTTCCTTTAGTTGCAAGCCAAGGAAGAGACTTATTAAGAAAATTGATCCGCCGAGAACGACAAAGGGTTGAACCAACTCTTTATCAGTGCGCGCGCCCTTAAATCGACTGTATCCGAGCCTTCCAAATATCATAGTGAGCATAAAGAAGAAGTATGGAATTACAGCGAGTGACTTTGATACCCCAAATTCTTGGCGCGCGATGATTGTTGACCAATCCCCCATAGCCATTTCAAGCAATAAGGAACATAAGAAACCTAAACTCACCACCCAATCAATTGAGAATGAACGGACTAATTTTGAGAATTCAATGACTTCGTCATCTTCGGTTACCTCAGTACCTTTGAGCAAGACCGGTCTTAGTCGAAGCGCAGAACGGATCTGCATGAAAAACGCAAAAATAATTAGAGGAAAGATGTGCCAATTTAGTGAAAGGCTTGATGAAACGAGTAGGCCAATAAAAGCGGTTGTCACTGCTCCAGCACTCCAAAGACCATGGAGCATCGGAATAATTTGATCGCCACTCTCGGATTGTCTATGCAAGGCCTGAGCGTTGATTGCGATGTGATAGGAGGCCCAAGAGATTCCCGAAAGGATGCTAACGACAAGATAAACCCAAGGACTTTTTGTCTCTACCATTAATCCCATCGTTAGATAAGTTGCAGCTGAACTGACAATCACAACTTTGTAGACTCCAACTCGGTGAATAATGTGTCCCATTGTTAAGTGAGAAATTAATGCACCGACTGATCCAATACTCACTAAGACTCCGAAGAAGGAAGTTGATACATCTAGATTTGCCTTGATGTCTGGCAAGCGCGGAACCAGAGACATGATTCCAAGGCCAAAGAAAAAGAACATAGCCTGAAGATCACGCCGTTCTTGGCCCTGAATCGGTCGGCCGGAGGTTGTGCTCATTAGAAGAGAGCGCTAGCTAATGATTGACGGGCCTTTATAAGGTCCGGATCGCGTGGATCTACGAGTTGGAAGAGGAGCAATAGGTGCTCTTTTGCTCGGGCTTTCTCTTCGCCGCTCAAACTCTTTACGCACCTTAGAAGTCGATCAAAAGCACTCTTATGTCTTCCGGTAGCAACTTCAACATCCGCTGCCATGAGTTGATCTTGCAATGAATCTGGTTTTGAATCAGCGCTCTTTATAGTCCGTTCAAAATCTAATGCCTCAATGCGAAGTCTTAGCTCACATTGGGCAAGTCCAATCTTTGCCATAGGTTCATCGGGAACGCGCGATAGCCAATTTCT
>RGYL01000201.1 GCA_010032085.1 Actinomycetota bacterium | reverse complement strand
TAGCAAAGTCATTCAGAACAAAACCGATAGCGAAGGTGGCGAGGTCTTCCCAGAAGAGATGTGGAAGATTTTCGTGGATGAATATCTCCCATCCGATGATGATCCTTGGGGCAAGTACCGCTTAGAGGGACTTACCCAGACTTCATCTCCCAATAAGAGCGTTGAGTTAACTGTTGAATTACTTAAAGAAGGAAAATCTGTAACTCTCAATGGTTCTGGAAATGGACCTATCTCTGCATTCTGCAAGGTCATGCAGAGCCAAGGAGTTAATGTGCAAGTTGCGGATTATTACGAACATGCAATGAGTGCTGGCGGCGATGCAAATGCGGCGGCCTATCTTGAGTGCACAGTTGATGGCGGAACTTATTGGGGAGTCGGAATCGACCCATCGACCACGACCGCCTCGCTAAAAGCGGTGATTTCAGCGGTAAATCGCGCACTTCGACAGTAGTAATCACTACCTTTGACCCGTGGCTTTATATAGGGATGAAGCGGTCGTAATTCGTACCCAGAAATTGGGAGAGGCCGATCGCATCATCACGCTCTTTACAAGAGAGCACGGTCGAGTACGCGCTGTTGCAAAGGGCGTGCGTAGAACGAAGTCGAAATTTGGTGCGCGACTTGAGCCCGGAAGCCTCGTTGATATCCAACTTTATGTTGGAAAAACTTTCGATATTGTCACGCAAGTTGAGAGCTTGGAAAACTTTGGGGACACTCTCGCCGCCGATTATCAAAAGTGGACGATCGCCTCAGCTATTTTGGAAGCGGCAGAGAGATTTACAAATAATGAAGGCGAGCCAGCCCTCCAACAATTCCTTCTATTAATAGGCGCGCTCAAGGCGCTCGCTTATGAATCTCATGAACCTTCGCTCGTCTTAGATGCTTATTTGTTGCGCTCACTTTCAATCGCCGGCTATGCACCATCGATGACAATTTGTTCCAACTGCCAAGCCCCAGGTCCGCATAAATATTTCTCCCTTGTCGGCGGTGGATCGGTCTGTTTGGAGTGCCGCCCATCTGCATCTGCAACTCCCGCCCAAGAGACTCTGCAATTAATGTCTGATCTTTTGACGGGAAATTGGGAGGGGGCTGATGCAAGTGAGGCGAAGTATCGCCGTGAGGCATCAGGGCTGGTTGCGGCATATCTGCAATGGCATTTAGAGCGCGAACTTAGAAGTCTTCCAATGGTTGAGCGGAGCGCAAAGTGAAGCCGCCGAAGCTTGCGAAAAATCAGATCCCAAATCATGTTGCGTTAGTAATGGATGGAAATGGACGTTGGGCAAAGAAACGCGGATTGCCTAGAACTAAGGGTCATGAAGCGGGGGAGAAAGCTCTATTTGATGTAGTTGAAGGGGCGATAGAAATTGGGGTAAAGGAACTCTCGGCTTATGCATTCTCTACCGAGAATTGGCGCCGTTCGCCGGATGAAGTGAAGTTTCTTATGGGCTTTAATCGCGATGTAATTAGAAGACGTCGGGATCAAATGCATGAGATGGGTGT
>RGYL01000021.1 GCA_010032085.1 Actinomycetota bacterium | reverse complement strand
CGCCGGAAGCCGGAGCTAATACGGGAACTCCGGACGCGAGCGCCTCTTGAACGCTTTGACAGAAAGTTTCATTAATTCCCGTGTGCACAAAAATGTCAAATGAAGAAACGCCCTTTGCTAATTCAATACCTCCGAGCATTCCGGTAAAAATCGCATTAGGCAGTTTGCGTTCAAGTCGCTTCCGGTCAGGTCCATCTCCAATTAAGACGAGTTGCAATCTCGGATCTTCATTGAGGGGGATTAGTTTTTCCAGAGATTTTTCCCTTGCTAATCTCCCAACGTATCCAACAATTTTTCTGTGATTAGATCCCCAACTCTTGCGCAGCGATTCACTTCTTTGACTAGGTGAGAATCTCTGTAGATCTACACCACGCGGCCAGATATGAACGTTCTGAGTTCCAAATTTCAATAAGTCGTCTGCCGCCGCCCGCGAGGGAGCGAGGGTTCTTGAAGTGCGATTATGAATTCGAGCAAAAGCCTTTTGAATAGATTGATTTCCAATACCAATTCCGTAGTGTCTAGCAAATCCGGCAACATCGGTTTGATAAACGGATAGTGTCGGAATTTCAAGTTCCTTGGAAATATGATTTACATAAGTTCCAAGAATGGCAGGAGAGGCCAGGTGGATAACATCTGGATTAAATCCCTCGATAAAATGTCTTAAAGTTCGCTTCGGAATTGCAATTGGAATTAATTTTTTCATAGAGATGCTGGGAACTCGTTTTACTTTGAAACCCAGGAAATCATCTGGACCAGAACTTGCTTCAGGTGCAATAACTAGCGCCTCATGGCCGTAGGAGTCGAAAAATTCCAGAATTCGAAGGACCGAGTTTGTAACGCCATTAATCGTTGGGAGGAAAGATTCGGTGACAATGGCTACCTTCATGGAGCAAAAGGGTCCCTTCGCAAAGGACCCTCAACCTGAGATTTAGGTTACGTGTTGAGTAATTGCAGGTTAAGAGTGGATGCTTTTGTTACTCACCAGTAGCATTTAAGTCATGAAGATTGCCATCTGCGTTAAGCAAGTCCCAGATTCTTGGGCGGAGAAAAAGATGGTGGGTGGACGCCTTGATCGCGAGAGTGTTGATGCAGTTCTCAATGATCTTGATGAATATGCAATCGAAGAGGCGCTTCGAATTATTGAACCGTTAAATGAAGGCAAAGAAACTCCAGAGCACAGCATCACTTTGATTTCGATGGGGCCGGAGCGAACTACTGAAGCAATTCGCAAAGGTCTATCCATGGGCGCTGATAATGGATTACTTGTAAGTGATGCGGCGCTTGCTGGCTCTGATGCGATCGCTACTGCAAAAGTTCTCGCCAAAGTGATTAAAGATGGCGGCTTCGACCTGGTCTTCTGTGGAACAGAATCAACCGATGCTCGTATGAGCGTAATTCCCGCGATGCTCTCCGAATCCCTCGGTTGGGCGCAACTAACTTTTGCAGGCTCGGTAAAGGTTGATGTCGCAACCAAGAGCGTTGAGATAGCTCGAATGACCGAAAGTGGCGTTGAGAATATGTCAGCGACTCTTCCCTGTGTAGTAAGTGTGATTGAGAAAATAAATGAACCACGTTATCCATCTTTCAAAGGGATCATGGCTGCGAAGAAGAAACAGATTGATACGAAAACTCTCATCGATATTGGAATCACTGCTAGTGAAGTTGGCGCAAGTGGCGCATGGAGTGAAGTTCTGGAGGCAAATCCACGCCCGGCCCGTGAAAAAGGCGTGAAGTTAGAGGATTCTGGTGATGGTGGAACAAAACTTGCGGATTATTTGCTTGAGAAGAGGTTGGTATAAATATGGCCAACGTCTTATTTCTTGTAGATCACGATGGCGAGAAAGTGGCCAAGACCGCTGGGGAATTAGCGACTTTTGCCAAGCGCGCCGGAACCCCGGTCGGTGTAATTCTTTCCAATAGCGGAAAGGGTGATGCACTGGCCGCTGGATTAAATGGAACTGATTGCGATAGAGCACTCGTTGTCGAAAATGATGAGATCGCGAAACATGGAATTGCTGCTGCGGTTTCAGCGCTGGCACAAATTGTTGCGGCGCAACAACCTTCTGCCGTTTTAATTGCATCTTCGGCTCGGGGTAAAGAGATTGCGGGGCGCCTTGCTTTGCGTATAGGCGGCGGAGTAATAACCGACGCGATTGATGTAAATGAGAATCTAGCAACGACCCAATCCGTTTTCGGTGGATCATTTATGGTCAATGCGAAAGTAAAAGTTGGCATACCAGTCATCACGATTAGACCTAGTTCGATAGAGGCCGGTGTGGGCAGCACACTCTCTAGCGTGGAAAAAGTTTCCGTAAATATCGATGCTAAAGATAAAACCGTAACGATTACAAACTCGCAACCTCCCGTTAAAGGCGGTCGCCCAGATCTAACTGAAGCAAAGATTGTTATCTCAGGTGGCCGCGGAACGAATGGAAATTTTGGGGAAGTAGAAGCGATGGCAGATCTTTTAGGTGCAGCAGTCGGCGCATCGCGTGCAGCGACTGATGCCGGTTGGTACCCGCACACTCACCAGGTAGGCCAGACTGGAAAAACTGTAAGCCCTCAGCTTTACATTGCATGCGGAATTTCTGGCGCAATTCAACATCGCGCCGGAATGCAGACTTCAAAAACCATCGTTGCGATAAACAAAGATCCAGAAGCCCCCATCTTTGATCTCGCTGATTTTGGAGTCGTCGGGGACTTATTTGCTGTTCTTCCGCAAGCCCGTGAAGCGATAAAGTCCAAGCGCGCGTAACTACGTCATCTCCTCGCTTTAGACTTATCCCATGGCGCGCGTCTATTTCGATAATGCCGCTACGACACCCATAAATGGCGTAGCCCTCCAGGCATTTATCGATCAATCTCGCGAGTTAGGTAACCCCTCGAGCCTTCATGGCTACGGTCGCGCAGTCCGCAAAAATGTTGAAGAGGCGCGCGAGAAGATTGCATCGCTAGTTGGGTGTGAGGCAAGTGAAGTTGTTTTCACTGCAAGCGGAACTGAAGCAAATAACTTGGCTTTAAAGGGAATTTATTGGAGGCGCAGGAGCGAGGATGAGAGAAGAAAAGTTGTAATCATCTCGGCTTTTGAGCATCACGCAGTTCTTGATCCGGCGCATTGGCTGGCAGAGCAAGAAGGTGCTGAATTAATTCTCATCCCAGTCTCTAAAGATGGCTATCTCAACATGGAATTTCTAAGAAGTGCGGTCGAAAATCGGAGCGATGAGATTGCTTTAATTAGCGTCATTCATGCAAATAACGAAGTAGGAACTATCCAACCTATCGAGGAAATCGTAAAACTAGCCAAAGAATATGAAATCCCGGTCCACACTGATGCGGTACAGAGTTTTGGAAAGATACCAATATCTTTCTCGGAGTTAGGTCTCTTCGCGATGACAATCAGTGCCCATAAAATCGGTGGTCCGGTTGGTGTTGGCGCGCTCATTCTTAAGCGCGGTGAAGAGATAACTCCATTACTTCATGGTGGCGGTCAGGAGAGAGATATCCGCTCCGGTACGGTCAATGCTGCCTCAATCGTTAGTTTCGCTATAGCTGCGCAAGGAGCACATCGAAACTTGGAAAAAAATGCGCTTTATGTATCGGGTCTTCGCGAGGCGCTACGAGAAACCATTAAGTCTGATGTCCCAGATGCGATTTTCAACACTGGTGAAGGCGAGAAACTTCCAGGAATTTTAAATGTGCGCTTTCCCAATACCGAGAGTGATTCGCTCTTACTTCTCTTTGATAGTGAAGGGATCGCTTGCTCTACTGGATCGGCATGTTCTGCTGGAGTGCAACAACCTAGCCATGTTCTTCTTGCTATGGGATTGAGCGAGAGAGAGGCTCGTTCCTCGTTGCGTTTTTCAATCGGCCCCGAGAATTCACGGGCTGATGTTGATTATTTTCACACCTGCATTAAGCGAGTAATCGAACGAGCAAGGGCCGCCTACCGGAGTACGGCATGAAATTGATAGCGGCGATGAGCGGAGGAGTTGATTCCGCTGTTGCTGCCGCGCGCGCCCGGGAAGCTGGGCACGATGTGATTGGAGTTCACCTCGCCCTCTCTAAGAATCCCAAGAAATACCGTTCCGGTGCTCGCGGGTGTTGCACTATTGAAGACTCGCATGATGCAAGGCGCGCTGCCGATCGAATCGGAATTCCGTTTTACATATGGGATATGTCAGATGAGTTTCATGAGAATGTTGTTGAAAATTTTCTGACTGAATACGCAAGCGGTCGGACCCCAAATCCTTGTCTTCGCTGCAATGAAAAAATTAAATTTGCTGCGGTTCTAGATCGTGCCACGGCTATGGGTTTTGATGGAGTAGTAACCGGTCATTACGCCATCACGAAGGAAAGTGATGATGGAAAACTTCTATATAGAGCGGTCGATCCACTTAAAGACCAGTCCTATGTTCTAGCAGTCCTGAATCGCGAACAAATCAAAGGCGCTTTCTTTCCCCTTGGTGATACAACTAAAGATGAGGTAAGGAAAGAGGCAACAGCTCGCGGACTCACAGTTGCAAATAAGCCAGATAGCCATGACATCTGCTTTGTTCCATCCGGAGATAACGCGGGATGGTTGCGTGATCGATTAGGAAGTGAAGTTGGACCGATTGTTGATGAGCAAGGCGAGAAGTTAGGTGAACATAACGGGGCTTACACCTACACAATCGGACAGCGGCGCGGATTAGGAATCACAACTCCAACGGCGACGGGAGAGCCAAGGTATGTACTTCGGATTGAGCCGAAGAGCAACACAGTTGTGGTGGGCGAGCGAGAATCACTTGCGATCTCCCGGATTGAGGGAGAGCGGATTATTTGGTGCGGTCCAGCTTCTGGCGGTGAATTAAAACGCGGTTTTGTCCAGGTAAGAGCGCATGGTGAAGCCCATCCCTGTTCCTATTTCGAGAGCACTGGTCAATTAATTGCCGAGTTAGATCAACCGATTTTTGGTCTTGCGACCGGTCAGGCGATGGTTATTTACGATGGCGATCGGGTCGTAGGTTCGGCAACTATTGCGGGGACAAAGTGAGTAAGGAGAGTGAAATTCGCCGGCGGATGAGCGAATTATCAGAAGAGATTCGCGAACATCAATATAGATATTACGTTCAAGATAAACCAACCATCTCGGATGCACAATTTGATGACTTATGGCGCGAATTAGCGAAACTTGAAGCAAAGAACCCAGAACTTCGCGATCCAAACTCTCCTACTCTTGAAGTTGGCGGAGGTTTCGCAACTCACTTCACCCAATTTGATCATCATGAGCGGATGATGAGTCTTGATAATGTTTTTAGTGGCGAAGAGTTAGACGCATGGTTTGAGAGAGTAAAGAAAGAAGATGAAGGAAAAGCTTCAAGTTGGCTCTGTGAGTTAAAAGTTGATGGATTGGCAATTAATCTGATTTATGAGAATGGAAATTTGACCCGCGCCCTTACTCGGGGAAACGGCGTAACAGGTGAAGATGTAACAGTAAATGTGCGCACCATAAAAGGAGTGCCCCAGAAATTATCTGATGAGAATCCACCGAATCTAGTAGAGATTCGCGGTGAGATTTACTTTCCGCTTGCCGCCTTTAATGAATTGAATGAAAGTTTGGAGGAAGCTGGAAAAGTACTTTTTGCGAATCCTCGAAATGCTGCCGCTGGGTCGCTGCGCCAGAAAGATCCACGCGTCACAGCAAGCAGACCGTTGTCGCTAATCGTGCATGGGATTGGAGCGGTACAAGGACGTAATTTTGCAACTCAGAGCGCCGCTTACGAACTGTTGAAGCAATGGGGTCTACCCGTCTCAGCCCGTTACAAAGTAGTAAAAGAGCGGAGCGAAGTTAGAGAGTTTGTTGATTATTACTTGGCACACAGGCACGACCTAGAGCATGAGATCGATGGAGTTGTTATAAAGGTAAATGAACGGGAAGCTCAAGTAAGTATTGGCACTACCTCAAGGGCGCCTAAATGGGCGATTGCATATAAATATCCGCCTGAAGAAGTAACTACAAAACTAATCGATATTCGAGTTAGCGTGGGAAGAACCGGTCGGGTAACTCCTTTTGGATTTATGGAACCGGTCCGAGTTGCAGGATCAACTGTTACTAATGCAACGCTGCATAACGTTGAAGAGGTACGGCGAAAAGGAGTTTTGATCGGAGATGTTGTGCTCCTTAGAAAAGCTGGCGATGTAATCCCGGAAATTCTTGGCCCGGTCATTGAACGTCGCAATGGAGATGAGCGGGAGTTTGTTATGCCCTCTAAATGTCCGGAGTGTGGTGCAAAACTTCGAGCTATGAGTGAGGGAGATGTTGATATCCGTTGCCCAAATTCACAAAGCTGTCCGGCACAATTACGTGAGCGTATCTACTACATTGGATCGCGGGCGGCACTTGATATTGATGTATTGGGGTATGAATCGGCGCAAGCACTTCTTGAATCAAAAATTATTCTTGATGAAGGAGATTTATTCTCACTTGACGAGAAGAAACTTTCGAGGAGTGATTTTTTTAAGAAGAAAGATGGAACCTTGGGCGCAAATGCTGAGAAATTGTTGGCGGCCCTTAACGGAGCAAAGGAACGTCCGCTTTGGCGGGTATTAGTCGCGCTCTCCATTCGTCATGTAGGACCTACCGCAGCCCAAGCTCTAGCGCGGGAATTTGGCTCTATCGATGCAATAGCAAAGGCGAGAGTTGAAGAACTCTCGGCGATAGACGGAGTCGGTGAAGTCATAGCACTTAGCATTAAAGAATGGTTTGCCGAAGATTGGCATCGCGGAATCGTAGATAAATGGCGTAAAGCTGGCGTCTCACTCGATTCCATCGCGACTACCAATAAACCCCAAACTCTCATAGGAAAGACGATTGTTGTTACGGGTTCGCTGGAAAATTTCACGAGAGATGGCGTTAATGAGGCAATAACCGAGCGAGGCGGTAAATCCGCATCTTCAGTATCAAAGAAGACCGATTATGTGGTGGTTGGTGATTCACCTGGCTCTAAGGCAAAGAAAGCTGAGGAGTTGGGAGTGCGTGTCATAACTGAACGGGAATTCATGTTGCTTTTGGAGAAGGGCGCTCTCTAACAGTTATTATGCGCTCTATGTTTATGCGTGCAATGCAACTCTTCAGCGAAGAGGGAAGAGAGCTTCCAGCCCACCCAATTTTCTTTGGCGGCATAGCCTTTGGAATCTTGATGCTTCTTCTTTACCTAGTTTTAAGACTTGATAAAGATTAATAATTGCGCCATCTACGGCGGAACTTTTGATCCAATCCATAACGGTCATATTTTTCTTATTGATGCTCTGCTAGCTGCGAAAAAATTTGAGAAATTTATAGTGGTACCAGCCGGTGATCCATGGCAGAAAGAACCCAACGTCCCAGCCCGTCAACGAGTGGAAATGGTTCGCCTCGCACTCGTAGGAAGAGATCTAGAAATAAGTGAGGTCGAAGTAAATCGCACCGGTCCCTCTTACGCCTTGGATACAGTAACTGAATTGCATTCAGAATTTTCAGCGCAACGTTACACCTGGGTATTAGGTAGCGATGCTTTTGCGCAGCTCGATAGTTGGTATCGCATCGATGAGTTAGCAAAACTTGTGGAGTTTCTTGTTATTAAACGTCCTGGAAGTGCTGCAACTAGTGCACGCCCCAATTTTAAGTACGAAACTTTGGAGATTGCCGCGCTAGATATATCGGCCTCTGAGGTTCGAAGGAAAATATCGGCCCATGAAAATTACGAGGAACTTCTTCCCGCATCAGTCGTTTATTACATCAAGGAACACGGTCTTTATGGCGCCGCGTAAATCAACGCTCGAGCATCTCGAGTTAGCCGCAGGGGCAGCGTTGGAAAAGTTAGGTAAGGACTTGATTGCACTTGATCTAACTGAACAGATGGTCTTGAGCGAAGTATTTCTCCTCGTGAGTGGAGCTAATGAGCGACAGATAGATGCGATTGGCGATGAGATTGAATTACGTTTGAGCGCTGAGGGTGAGAAACCGGCGCGACAAGAGCGCTCGCCTCATTGGATATTGCTTGATTATGAAGATTTAGTAGTTCATATCCAGACCGAGGAGATACGTCAGTACTACATGTTGGAAAGACTTTGGAACGACTGTCCGAGAATTGAACTTAAGGCCGTAAAAGAAGATGATGCTAAGCGAGGCGGAAGAAAGTGAAACAGCGAATAGTACTTTGGCGTCATGGCCAGACGGATTGGAATATCCAGAATAGATTTCAGGGTCATTCTGATATTCCTTTAAATGAGACCGGGTTTGCGCAAGCACGACGAGCTGCGCCACTACTTATGGGTCTGCGGCCAGAAAAAATAGTCTGCAGTGACTTGATTCGAACCCAACAAACAGCCGCAGCTTTATCAGAGATATCCAAACTTCCAGTTCATATCGATGCGGGACTTCGCGAGACAAACGGTGGTAAGTGGGAGGGACGCACGGGCGAAGAGAATCGCGCGGATGACTACGATCGATTTGTAAATTGGCTTGATGGAAATGATGAACCAGCAGGTGAAACTGGTGAGCGACGTAGCGAGATTGCCGAACGCGCAGTTTCAGCAATTGAGCGGGCCTTGGAAGAGCACTTATCTACTCTTGTTGTTGTCACCCATGGTGGCACCACCAGAATTGTGATTGGAAAATTGTTGGGACTTCCCATGAATCAGTGGTCAACTATTGGTGGACTATCAAATGCATCGTGGTCAATTCTTGAGCGCGGTCGCCATCGCCCGGGATGGATTCTTGTCGAACATAATGCGGGTTCACTTCCCGAACCAATTTATGGAGAAGAAAGCGGCGCGTAATTGTTGTAAAGTGCGCACGCTTGAGGGGCTATAGCGCAGCTGGTAGCGCACCTGCATGGCATGCAGGGGGTCAGGGGTTCAACTCCAACGAGCTGGAATTTTCTGTAGTGGCAACCCTCTTGAGCCGCTCTCACTTAACTCAGTCATTTCTACCCATCTTCTTGCGCTTATTCACTTTTGAAGTGGAGCTAAGGGGACTTGAACCCCTGACCCCCTGCATGCCATGCAGGTGCGCTACCAGCTGCGCTATAGCCCCTCAAGCGTGCGCACTTTACAACAA
>RGYL01000003.1 GCA_010032085.1 Actinomycetota bacterium | reverse complement strand
TTGAGCGCGCGCTAAAGCGAGCCGCTGGCGGCGAAGGCGGTAGTTCCAATTGGGAAACGATTATGTACGAGGGTTATGGCCCCGGAGGCATTGCCTTCATGATTGAATGCCTTTCAGACAATCGCAATCGCGCAGCTTCAGAGGTGAGAGTTGCTGTCACGCGAAATGGCGGGACAATGGCTGACCCAGGTTCGGTCGCCTACATGTTCAACCGTCGTGGAGTTGTGATTGTGAAGAAAGTACAGGGAGATAAGAATTTAAGGGAAGACGATTTGCTTGAATCGGTTCTTGATGCTGGCGCGCAAGAGATCAATGATCTTGGTGATAATTTTGAAATTCTTATGGAACCTTCGGATATATACAAAGTCAGAAGCGCTCTTGAGGCGAGCGGAATTGAGTACGAATCTGCTGAGGTTTCATTTTTACCATCAGTTTCGATTAGCGTAGAAGGGGAGACTGCTAAGGCAGTGTTTGAACTGATCGATGCGATTGAAGATCTTGATGATGTACAGAATGTCTACGGTAATTTCGATGTATCCGAAGAGGTAATGGCGAGCCTCGCCTAGTTATATAAGCCGAATTTATAGGCTCTGCGGGTGCGAGTTCTTGGAATTGATCCCGGCCTAACAAGGTGCGGGATTGGCGTTGTTGAGCGAATTTCGAGTAATAAGTTGCAATTAGTAGATTGTGGAGTCATTCGCACTGATTCGAGCGCGCAACTTCATGATCGGCTCCTCTCTCTTGATGAGGCGTTACAGGAGTGGATTAGCAAAGTGAAACCGGATGCAATAGCGGTAGAGAGAGTCTTCTCTCAGTTAAATGTAAAAACTGCAATGGCCACAGGTCAGGCCGCCGGGGTAGCACTTTTGTTGGCAGCAAAGGCAGGTGTACCGATTGCCCTCCATACTCCGACGGAGGTTAAAGCTTCCGTTACCGGGACTGGCAGAGCGAGTAAAGATCAAGTTGCCAAGATGGTGGTGCGAATTTTGCAACTAAGCGAAGCGCCCAAACCGGTAGATACAACCGATGCGCTGGCACTTGCTATCTGTCATCATTGGCGCGGTATGAGTTCGAACAAATTAAACGATGCTGCTAACAGAGAACGCGTGCGCATAAAAGGTCTACAAAAGGTGCGTAGGTAATTATGATTTCGCAACTGAGGGGTGAAGTAGTTAGTACTCATCTAACTTCCGTTGTATTGGATGTAAACGGAGTTGGATATGAAATTTCCATCGCACCAGAATTAGCCAGCAAGCTAAGTCCTGGAGAAACTTTGCTTCTTTACACCTCTTTAGTTGTACGTGAAGATTCGTGGAAACTTTTTGGCTATCTTGACTCACCTTCTAGAGATCTTTTTGAAGAGCTCCAAGGAGTAACCGGAGTGGGTCCTAAGGTTGCACACTCTCTTTTATCCATGTACCAACCCGATGAGCTCTCCTCATTAATAGGAAGCGGGGATCACTTAGCGTTGGAGCGCGTACCTGGAATTGGCAAGAAGGTTGCCTCTCGAATAGTGCTAGAACTTCGCGAAAGGTACAACACTGGAAAAATGCGAAGAGATCAGAAATTTAAGTGGCATGACGCCCTTCACGACGCGCTCACCTCACTTGGATATAGCGGAAAAGAAGCTGATCGGAGCATTGAGGAGACGATAAAGAATTTGGGCGTCGAGGGCGCTGAGATGGAACTCTCTGAATTGCTGCGAATCGCCCTTGGTAACGTGCGAAATAGGCGCTGATGGCAGAGGAGTTTTTGAGTTCTGAGTTAACCCCAGAAGAGAGCACGGCCGAACAGGCACTTCGACCAAATGATTTATCCGAATTTATTGGACAAGGAAGGGTGCGCGATCAAGTAAGCCTTCTACTTCGTGCTGCGCGAGAGCGCAAAACTCCCGCCGATCACATTCTCTTATCGGGTCCACCCGGCTTAGGAAAAACTACACTGGCGATGATCGTGGCTAAGGAGATGGGATCTCCGATAAGAGTTACAAGTGGTCCGGCAATCACTCATGCGGGCGACTTGGCTTCAATTCTCTCCTCCCTCGTTGAAGGTGAGATTCTCTTCTTGGATGAGATTCATAGAATGGCGCGACCTGCTGAAGAGTTGCTTTATATGGCGATGGAGGATTTCCGAGTTGATGTAATTGTCGGTAAAGGGCCAGGAGCGACTGCTATACCTTTATCGCTACCGCACTTCACGCTAGTTGGAGCGACAACGCGTGCTGGATTATTGCCGGCGCCATTGCGCGATCGATTTGGATTTACGGCGCATCTTGATTTTTATGAACCTGAAGAAATCGAATCAATAGTAAGACGGAGTGCCAATCTATTAAGTGTTGAGATTGATAGCGAAGGTGTAGCCGAATTGGGTAAGCGCTCAAGGGGAACACCGCGAATTGCAAATAGATTATTGCGGCGGGTACGCGACTACGCCCAAGTTCATGGCGATGGTCGTGTAACAGGTGAAGTGACGGTAAAGGCATTAGACATATACGAAGTCGATCAAATGGGATTGGATAGATTAGATAAATCAATTTTAAAAGCCTTAGTTGAACAATTCGGCGGCGGTCCGGTCGGATTGAACACGCTAGCTATGGCGGTGGGGGAAGAGCGTGAAACCGTGGAATCGATGGCAGAGCCCTATCTGGTGCGATCAGGCTTCATGGTCCGCTCGCCAAGAGGAAGAACAGCAACTGCCCTTGCTTGGAGACATTTGGGAAAGAATCCTCCGCCTGAAACACCAGCGCTTTTCGACAGCCCCACAATAGAAAAGTAGACTCTCGCCTCATGTCTTACGCAGGATCGCAGCGCAATTCCGGGGATGCCAAGAAATCCAATCCTGGTCGCACTCTCTTCATAACTCTCTTATTGACCGCAATTTTCGGCGGGGTTGCCATTGCAACGGGCGCGACATCAATAAATCTTGGCCTAGATCTTCGGGGTGGAACTAGCGTCACACTTCAACCGAGAATTCAAGATGGAGATACTGGCGAAGTCACAGTAGAGGCGATTGATCAAGCAGTCTCAATTATTCGACAACGCGTTGATTCACTCGGCGTTGCTGAGAGTGAAGTTACCGCCGAAGGAACTGGAACGAGTCGCCAAATCGTAATCGCAGTCCCAGGCGCAACGGGCAGAAGAATTGTTGATCTGGTTGGCCAAACAGCCGAACTTCGTTTTCGCCAAGTCGTCGTAGAAGCTAATGCGGTTCCGGGGGAGAGCGATGCCGGTCTAATTGAAGGCTTGACTCTCTCAGAAGAAGAATTGAGTCGCTTTAACAGTTTGAACTGTACCGAGTTCGATTCCAATGCAATTGTGGATCAACCAGATTCAATTCTTATTACCTGCGATAGAAGTGGAGGAGTTCGCTACATTCTCGCTCCCGCTCAAGTTGTAGGTAGAGATGTAAGTGGAGCAACTGCAGCAATCGATCCCCAGACTGCTTCGGGCTGGTATGTCTCACTTGATTTCACCGGAGATGGCGCCAAGAAGTTCGGTCAACTTACTCAAGCAGTTGTTGATTTACCCCAGCCACAAAACCAAGTTGCAATTGTTCTCGATGGCGTAGTTGTTTCGGCTCCACGGATTAATGAGGCAATTCTTGGAGGACAGGCTCAAATCACCGGATCATTTACTCAACTCGAAGCGCAGGATTTGGCGAATGTTCTGAAGTATGGCTCTCTGCCGCTTGCTTTTGATCGTGGTGAGGTACAACAGGTTTCACCAACTCTAGGTAGCGACCAACTTCGCGCCGGACTACTCGCGGGTGGATTGGGCCTACTTCTTGTTGTGATTTATTCGATTCTGTATTACCGCGCTCTTTCGATTGTTGTGGTCGGCTCACTAGCTCTCGCGGCAATCCAAGTACTACTAAGTTTGGCGCTTCTAAGCAAAGCCGTCGGTTACACATTAACGCTCGCAGGAATCGCTGGAACCATCATGGCGATTGGTGTTACAGCCGACTCATTTATCGTTTACTTCGAACGTATAAAGGATGAAATCCGAGAAGGTAAACCTCTTCGAGTCGCGGTAGAAACTGGTTGGCAGCGAGCACGCAGAACCATAGTTGTAGCTGACTTAGTCGGAGGAATTTCCGCAATAGTTCTATACATTGTCTCGGTCGGCAGCGTAAAAGGCTTTGCTTTTACTTTGGGGCTAACAACAATCATCGACTTGATAATCATCTTCTTCTTTACAAAACCTCTCGTTTCACTTCTTGGAAAATCGAAGTATTTCCAGAAAGGCTCTAGATATTCAGGTGTTTCGCCAAGAAGCGTGGGAATGCTTAAAGAACCTGTAGCAGCGGAGGTTAAGTCATGAGGTTCAGCGGTCTCGGAGGTCGCCTATATCGTGGCGAGACCTCGATAAATGTCATCGGAAATCGAAAGCGTTGGTATCTACTATCAACAGCGTTCATTCTGCTCTCCATGTTCACCTTGGGCGCGAAAGGTGTGGAGCTCTCTATTGAATTTAAAGGCGGATCTTCATTTACCGTGACTGCTCCAAATGGCACTATTGAACAAGCCCGTGATGCCGTATCTAAAGGCGGCTACACGGATGAACTTAGGATCCAAACTATTGGAGATAACAAGATTCGAATCCAAACTGGCGTGATCGAACAATCGCTATCTAATTCCATTCAGGATTCACTTGCAGCGCAGTTCGGCATAACAGTCGAATCTATCGACACCCAAAATATCGGCCCATCTTGGGGCGAGGAGATATCGCGCAAAGCGCTCCAGGGATTAATCGCCTTCCTTGTAATTATCATGATTTATCTTGCGCTCACCTTCGAGCCGAAGATGGCAATTGCTGCGATCATCGCTTTAGTCCACGATGTTTTAATTACCGTTGGAATATATGCGCTAGTTGGTTTCGAAGTTTCTCCCTCTACTGTCATTGGCTTCCTAACCATTTTGGGATATTCACTTTATGACACGGTAGTAGTCTTCGATAAAGTCCGTGAGAACACGAGGGCAATTACTGCAACTGGGCGTTACACATATGGCCAAGCTACAAACCATGCGGTAAATCAGACAATAGTTCGATCTCTAAACACCTCTCTTATCGCCCTTTTACCGGTAGCTGCGATTCTCTTCGTTGGCGCCGGGTTGTTGGGTGCGGGAACTTTAAAAGATCTTTCGTTGGCGCTCTTTATTGGATTGATCGCTGGAACCTACTCTTCCATCTTTATCGCTGCTCCGGTCTTAGTGCAGTTGCGCGAACGCGAACCTGCGATCAAAGCGCTAAATCAGCGAGTACTAGCGCGTGGCGGCGGAAGTGAATCGCCGAGCCAGCGAATGCAAAAGAAGCGCGATAAGCGCAAAAATCGTTCTTAGTCGATAATTGCTCCATGAGCGCGCTATTGACCCCGGTAGCGGAACGAGTACGAGAAGCTAATCCCGGCGCTGATCTCTCTGTAGTTGAACGGGCTTTTAAGCGTGCTGAAGATGCGCATGCGGGCCAATCGCGCAAAAGTGGGGCGCCATATATAACTCATCCAGTTGCTGTTGCCGAGATTCTTGCCGACTTAGGCCTAGATCCAAACACTATTGCGGCAGCACTTCTACATGACACGGTTGAAGATACAGAATATTCAACAGAACTACTCCGTAAAGAATTCGGCGATGAAATAGCAAATCTCGTCGATGGGGTCACGAAACTAGATCGTCTCACTTATGGCCCAAGCGCTGAAGCTGAAACGGTGCGAAAAATGGTTGTGGCGATGGCCAAAGACATCCGCGTTCTCGTTATTAAATTGGCAGATCGCCTTCACAATGCTCGAACTTGGCAGTACGTCACGGCGGAGAGCGCGGCTCGTAAAGCTCGGGAGACCCTCGACATATACGCCCCACTTGCTCATCGTCTCGGCATGAACGCCGTTAAGTGGGAATTGGAAGATCTATCTTTTAAATTTTTAGAGCCTAAGAAATTTGAAGAGATTGAACGACTAGTCGCGGAGCGTTCACCTTCCCGCGACAAATTAACGGCCGAGGTTATTAAAACGGTTGAAACAGATTTAAGTGAAGAGGGAATCAGCGCGAAAGTAACAGGAAGACAGAAACACTTGTTTAGCGTCTATCAGAAGATGGTGGTTCGGGGGCGGGAGTTCAACGATATCTATGACTTGGTAGGAATTCGAATATTGGTAAACGATGTCCGCGATTGTTACGCGGTTCTTGGCGCAATTCATGCGCGATGGAACCCAGTCCCAGGGCGATTTAAAGATTACATCGCGATGCCTAAGTTCAATCTCTATCAATCTCTTCATACGACGGTTATTGGTCCTAATGGAAAGGCTGTTGAGATTCAAATTCGTACCCATGAAATGCATCGCCGAGCTGAATATGGAATCGCGGCACATTGGAAATACAAACAAGGCAAACAAAGTGGGTCGGAATCACCGGATGTTCTCTGGTTGAAACAGCTCCATGAATGGCAACAGGAAACTACCGATGTGGCCGAGTTTCTCGACGCGCTCCGCTTTGATTTACGCACTCCAGAGGTCTTTGTCTTCACCCCAAAGGGAAGTGTGATTGCGCTACCTCAAGGGTCTACTCCGGTTGATTTTGCATATGCAGTTCATACAGAGGTCGGGAATAAGTGCGTGGGTGCGAAAGTGAATGGCAAATTAGTTTCGTTGGAGGCACCTTTAAGTAATGGAGATGTAATAGAGGTAGTAACCAATAAGGGTGAGAATGCGGCGCCGAGTCGAGATTGGCTTAGTTTTGTTAAGTCACAACGAGCACGCTCAAAGATTAAAGCTTGGTTTACACGTGAGCGGCGCGAGGAGGCGATTGATGCTGGAAAAGAGTCAATTGCCCGCCAGATGCGAAAGGCCGGTCTTCCAATTCAAAAAATTCTTGCCGGCCAGACCCTGTTGCAATTAGCACATGATCTCAACTATCCAGATATAGAAAGTCTTTACGCTGCGGTGGGGGATGGGCATATCTCTTCGGGTTCGGTTGTCGAAAAACTCATTACATCTGTGGGCGCTGAGGAAACTCACGAGACGCCGTTAAATGAGATTCTCACATCTGGAAATCTTCCACGCATTGCAAGGCGCAGCGCATCGGGCGTTAATATCGAGGGCGTTGACGATGTGCTAATCAAGCTAGCTCGTTGTTGCACCCCGGTTCCCGGAGATCACATAACAGGTTTCATAACGCGCGGCAGTGGGGTAAGTATTCATCGTAGCGATTGTGTGAATGTGGCGGATTTAAAGTTTCACCAAGGTGATCGCATCGTTAAAGTTGCTTGGGACCCAGGGGCAAAGACAGTGTTTCTCGTTAATATCCAGATCGAGGCACTTGATCGAGCAAGGTTACTTTCCGATATCACTAAAGCGCTCTCAGATCAGGAGGTCAATATTCTTCACGCCGCTGTGAACACCACTAAAGATCAGACCGCAATTTCTAGGTTTACCTTTGAGATGGCCGATGCTTCACATCTAGATGTAGTACTAAACGCTATCCGTAAAATAGATGGCGTTTACGACGTTTACAGAATTACCAACAACTAGTTGAGAATTAAGAACTAAATTCGGCAAGACCCCGTTGAGCTTCGGCAAGCCATACTGCTCTTGCGGCTGCAGCCTCTCGGTGGGCAGCAGCTTTCTTGGTATCACCAGATGCTTCTGCCTTAGCTGCCTTGGCTTCGTAATCCGCTACTGCGGCCACTAATTGGCTTACGACTTCGGAGGCGCGGGCCCTTGCTCCGGGATCGCTACGGCGCCATTGTTCTTGTTCGGCTTCCTTAAGCGTTAACTCTACATTTTCGACTCGGCGATCTAGTTGAGTTCGCTTGTTACGCTCAACCATTCCTACTTTGCCGTATTTAGCACGCAAATCGCGGAACTTACGCTTTGCATCATCAAGATTTGAAATAGGAAGTAACGCTTCAATCTCCGCTACTAGAGCTTCACGTCTGACCAAGTTTTCAGCCATAGATTCGGAGCGCTTCTCAAGATCACTATTTTTAGCCGAGAAGAAAGAGTCTTGGGCAGCCTTGAACCTTTCCCACAACTTGGCATCATCATTTTTCTTGCCACGACCCGATGCCTTCCACTCATCCATAAGCGCTTTAAAGCGACGGGCTGTGGCAACCCAATCCGTAGAATTCGCAAGGGATTCGGCTTCTGCAACAATTTTCTCTTTAACGCTCTTTACTTCACCTTGTTTTTTGCTCAAATTTGCAAAATGTTGGCGACGTTTTTTATCGAAATGATTTCGCGCCGCCGAAAAACGCTTCCATAGCTCAGTATCAGTTTTCTTATCAAGACGAGGTGCCTTTTTCCACTCATCTAGCAAGGCTTTCAATCTATCGCCGGTTGCTTTCCATTGCTCGGAATCCTTAAGGGACTCGGCTTCAGAGACTATTTTCTCCTTTGCCTCAATCGCTGCAGCCCTTTTAGCGGCTTTTGCCTGGGATTCTGCCTCACGCTTTGCTTCATAAGCAGATCTATGTTCATCAATAAGCGAGGGAATCTGTTCCAACGAAGATCTAAGTGCCGCGAGATTTCCAACGCCATTTAGATGTTCAATCTGGTTTCTTAATTTTGCAACTGCTTGGTGTGCGCTATCTGGGACCATCGCACCGCTGACAATACGAGCTGCCAATAAAGCGACTTCGGCAGCTACGACTTCGAATTTGCGAACAAAGTAGGCAAGGGCTTCTTCTGGAGACTTACCCGGATATGAACCAACTACTCGCTCACCATCTGAGGTTTGGACGTAGACCATTCCTGATTCATCGACGCGTCCGTATTTTGCCGGATCACCGATAAGTGCGGCGGCTGCAGAGTTAACTGGCAACTCTTGTGAATTCATCTCTACTTCCTAACTACTCAGCGCGGCCGGAGCCGTTGCGGGGTTCAGCGGTTGAATGGCACACGCTACCCCTACCGAGGGAAATCTGTAAAAGAGGGGTAAATGAGCCCGTTCTCTCCGCTCAACTTCGGCAGAATCTCGCATGTAATTGCCATGTCGTTACGAGAGGGGTGCGAGCAGATGTCGCTACTGGTAGAGCGAGTGGTGGCAAAGTTCTTTGGCACAAATTGCTGGATCATCGCGCCAAAGCAGGGTAGCGAATGCATTGTGGTTGATCCCGGGATAGGAATACCAAATCTTGTAACGGATATTAGGGAATGTCTCTCTTCCTTTAATCTCAAACCGGTAGCCATATTTGTTACGCACGGACATCTCGATCACATCTTCTCCGTTCTACCATTACAAGATGATTGTGGTGTTGATGAGGTGATCATTCACAAAAGCGATCGCGACCTATTCTCTAAACCAGAGCGGGGCTTAGGTGCAAATGGATTGGCGCTGATGAAAGATTTAGGAAGCCAATTTGGATTGCCGAACTTTGTTGAGCCAAATGGAATTCGCGAGATTACAGAAGATGCGAGCTTCACCATCGCGGGAATGAAATTTGAATTGGCTCATACGCCGGGTCATACTCCAGGATCTTTGATAGCTACTATCGAAAATGAGTGTGTAGTAACAGGAGACACCCTCTTTCGTGGGGCAATCGGTCGTACTGACCTGCCACGCGGTTCAATTTCCGACATGGAACTAACTCTCCGTGAGAAAATTTCTACTCTTCCGGGTCACCTTGAAGTGCTACCCGGGCATGGCGAGAAATCGCGGATGGAGGATGAAATTAGAAATAATCCTTACATCAAGGCTGCCCTAGAAGGTCGGTTGCAGTGAGCGGCAAGTATCAAGCGCCAAAGGGAGTCTCAGAGTATTTTCCGCCAAACTCAAATATCTTTGAGTCGATCATACGGAAATTAGAAAATATCTCGCTCGCAGCAAATTATCACCTAATAGAACTTCCAGTCTTTGAAGATACTGAGCTCTTCACACGTGGGGTTGGGGAGAGCACCGATGTTGTAACTAAAGAGATGTACACCTTTGAAGATCGTGGTGGCAGGTCGCTGACCTTGCGCCCAGAAGGAACAGCTGGAGTTATTCGCGCAATTATTGAACATGGTTTAGATCGCGGCCAACTGCCAGTAAAGCTTTATTACCACGGTCCGTTTTTTCGGGCCGAACGACCACAGGCCGGGCGCTATCGACAGTTCTATCAATTTGGAATCGAAGCAGTAGGGGTTGATGATCCACTTCTAGATTGCGAAGTAATAGCCATTGCAAATAGTGCTTTTCACGGATTAGGTCTAAGAGATTACGAATTACAGATTACTTCTTTAGGCGATGATAGTTCTAGAGCTGCTCACCGGGAAGAACTCTTAAAGTTTCTCGCGAAAATCAATCTGGATGAAGAGACTAAATCTCGTGTTGCTAAAAATCCTCTGCGAATCTTCGATGATAAGAGGGAAGAGATTCGTGCGATTATGCAGGATGCGCCGCTCTTGGCAGATTTTCTCTCAAGTGAAAGTGCGGCAAAATTCACACAATTACAGTCAGCGCTAACTTCACTTGGAATCTCTTACGTCATAAATCCAAGAATGGTTCGAGGACTTGATTATTACACTGGAACCGCTTTTGAGTTTGTGCATCATCGACTTGGGGCACAATCTGGAATTGGTGGTGGTGGACGATATGACGGATTGATGCGAAGTCTCGGGGGCCAGGATTTATCGGGAATCGGCTTTGGTTTGGGGCTAGATCGAATTATTCTTGCGCTACAGAGCGAGGGCCTTGTTGATTTAAAAAATACGCAAAGCGGTTATCTAGATCTTTTCATCGTTCCGATCGGAGAATCAGCACGGTTGCGTGCGGTAACTATTGTTGATGAGATTCGCAGAGCCGGCTTTGTCGCTGATATGGGTTACGGAGATAGATCCCTAAAGGGTGCGATGAAAGCCGCCGACAAACTCGCAGCGCGGAATGTGCTCGTACTGGGTGATAGTGAATTGAACTCAAATAAAGCAGCGCTAAAACGAATGTCCGATGGGCATGAGGTTTCCGTTACCCTTGACTCCCTAGTCGCAGCGCTTAAAAGCGCGCTTTAACCGCCAAAACCGGTAAGGAGTTTGTAATGCTTCGTTCCCATTTCGCCGGCGACCTTCGGGCTGGGGATATCGGTACTACCGTGAAATTAGCAGGCTGGGTGGCGCGGCGCCGTGATCATGGCGGTGTCGCCTTCATTGATCTTCGGGATTCTTCCGGAAATGTTCAGGTTGTAATTGGTGATGAAAAAGTTGCTGGAGCGTTAAGAGCGGAGTGGTGCGTACTTGTAACGGGCAAAGTTTCTAAGCGCCCGGCAGGAAATGAAAATGCAGCAATTCCCACAGGAGAGATTGAAGTTCTCTGCGATCAGCTGGAAGTTCTAAGCGAAGCTGCCGCCCTTCCTTTTCCGGTGGATTCAGGTGAAAAGGTAAATGTAAGTGAGGAAGTCCGTCTCAAGTATCGGTATCTTGACCTGCGACGGGAAGATCAATCAAAAGCCCTTCGACTTCGCTCTAAAGTTACTAGCACGATTCGTGGCGTCATGAACGAGCTGAACTTCTTAGAAATAGAGACACCTTATTTAACTCGTTCAACACCCGAAGGTGCGCGCGACTTCCTCGTTCCAGTACGACTTCAACCAGGTTCTTGGTATGCCTTGCCACAATCACCTCAACTGTTTAAGCAGTTACTTATGGTTGCTGGAATGGAGCGCTATTACCAAATTGCGCGTTGCTTTAGAGATGAAGACTTTCGAGCCGATCGCCAACCAGAATTTACCCAACTTGATATCGAAATGTCATTTGTTGATCAGGAAGACGTTATCAACGTTGCAGAAAAGATAATTTCGCAAGTCTTTAAGCAAACCATCAACTACAGCATTCGCACTCCAATACCTCGGATGACTTATCACGAAGCAATGCAGAGATTCGGTTCAGATAAGCCAGATATGAGATTCGGCAACGAACTGCGCGAAGTAACTGATTTCTTTAAGGAAACATCGTTCAGAGTGTTTCAGGCGCCATTTGTTGGCGCGGTTGTGATGCCCGGAGGAGCTAATTCACCGCGCCGGGAGCTCGATGCTTGGCAAGATTGGGCTAAGGCGCGTGGTGCAAAAGGTCTTGCTTACATTCTTGTTGGTGATGATGGGGTCCTTAGCGGGCCGGTGGCGAAAAATCTCTCCGAGAAGGAGAGCTCAGGAATCGCGGCCGCGGTTGATGCAAAAAATGGTGATGCGATTTTCTTTGCCGCTGGAGAGCGCGCAGCATCTCTTGCTTTGCTAGGCGCAGTCCGACTTGAAATTGGCAGGAGATGTAACCTGATTGATGAATCACTTTGGGAATTTCTCTGGGTTGTCGATGCTCCAATGTTCGAGAAAACTGAGGAGGGAGGTTGGACGGCCGTTCACCATCCGTTTACTGGTCCAAAACCTGAATTTGAAAAGAGCTTCGCTCAGGATCCAGCAAGCGCTCTCGCCTACGCTTACGACTTAGTTTTAAATGGTAATGAGATTGCCGGTGGATCAATCCGTATTCATCGCCGGGATATTCAAAGAGATGTTTTCAAGGTAATTGGATTGTCCAATGAGGAAGCACAGAGCAAATTTGGTTTCCTCTTGGAAGCCTTCAACTACGGCCCACCTCCTCATGGCGGAATAGCGTTCGGTCTTGATCGTCTCTGTGCGCTTCTTGCCGGTGCGGAATCAATTCGTGAAGTTATAGCTTTTCCAAAGACCGCGAGCGGCGGTGATCCTCTTACTGGCGCACCAACGCCCATCACTGACGCACAGCGCAAAGAGAGCGGCGTCGATGCCACCCCTGATGAGGAAAAAGGGGATGACTAGTGAGCGAAACGACTACCACAACCTCAAGTAGACCTAAGGATTCTGATCGCAAGACTCGTATCCATATGTCCTTTTACGATCGCATTAAATTTCTACTTTTTTTCACAATTACATTTCTCATTCTTGTTTGGGCCGATATGGCTGGAGAAGATGGATTGGGATTTACTGCGGCGCTGGAAAGTAGCGCCTACCGCAGATGGTGGATATTCCCGCTATTTGCAATTGAATTTACCCGGCAAACACATTTCATAATTGCCGAACTCGCAGCTCCTTATCATGGATTCTGGCAGCGTTACTTTGGATTTGTCGATCGCCAATTGCATCGTTTGAGTGATTGGACGCGGTTTAGACTCTCGCGTGTAATTAAATGGATTGTTTTTATATCTCTGCTCTCGATTGTTCTTGGAGCTATCTACAAGGAAACTCCGGTACGCGCTCTCTTCTTTGCACCGAAAGCGCTTTGGAGCGCTCTTCCGGTAATCGCGCAACTAGCTTTTGCCGTTGTATTTATTTTGATTCAGTTTGTAGCGCTCTTCTGGTTTTTGAGCAGAGGTGGAATTGATACTTATTTTCCAGACGACATCAAGACGCGTTTCTCTGATGTTTGGGGTCAAGATCATGTTCTAGCTCGCATTCGCGAGAATCTCGTTTTTCTTGAGAATCCGGAGAGTATTGAAAAATTGGGCGGCTATGTTCCTGGTGGATTATTGCTCTGGGGCCCTCCCGGCACAGGTAAGACTCTTATGGCAGAAGCTATGGCCGGAGAGACCGGAAAACCATTCGTCTTCGTTGACCCCGGCGCATTTAACAATATGTTCTTTGGTATTGGAATCTTGAAAGTAAAGAGTCTCTTTAGAAAGCTGCGCAAGTTAGCGTTGCGCTACGGCGGTGTAGTTGTTTTCTTTGACGAAGCGGACGCATTAGGAAATCGCGGCATCATGACAAATCGACCCCCAGGGTCATACGCCCGCGGTTTTGAGAGAAACCCTGATTGTCATGGAATGACTTATCTCTCAGCCGAAAGCCAATCTTTAGTAACAACAAATCTACTATCGAGAAAATCAACTCAAGGCGAAAAACCATCAATCGTTAATCGATTTGTGATGGGTGCCGGCGCAGGTGGCGGTGGCGGTATGGGAACCCTTCAAGCCCTCCTAACCGAACTATCTGGGCTTAAGAAACCACGTGGTTTCTTCAATCGAATTGTTAGAAGAACGCTTGGCATGCGCCCGAAGAATCCGCCGAAGTACCGTATCTTGGTTGTGATGGCGACAAATATGCCTGAGTCCCTAGATGAAGCGCTGCTTCGTCCGGGTCGAATAGATCGCATGTATCGAGTGGGCTACCCGAGTAAGGCTGGGCGAATTAGAACTTATGAAGGGTACTTTGAAAAGATTTCTAATACCTTAACTAAGGAAGATATCGAAAAACTAGCGATCATCACACCTTATGCAACCGGTGCAACCATCAAGGACTTGGTGAATGAGTCTCTAATCATGGCAATTCGTAACGAAAGAACTGTTGTGACTTGGAGTGATGTGTTGAAGGCGAAACAATTAAAGCAGCTTGGACCTTCTGAAGATGTTGAGTACATAGAACGCGAGCGTCACGCGACCGCTATTCATGAGGCGTGCCATGCGGTAATCGCCTATCGAGTACGTAAACATATGGAGATTGATATCGCAACAATTGAAAAGGGCGCTGAGTATCTAGGAATGGTGGCCTCCATTCCACCCGATGATCAATTCACGCATTGGAAGAGTGAGTACGAGTCAGATATTTTGGTCTCACTTGCATCTCTCTCGGGTGAGCGAATGTTTTTCGACGGAGATAACTCATCTGGAGTATCAGGCGACCTCGAATCTGCGACTTCTATTGCAGGGTTGATGGAAGGTTATTGGGGGATGGGCTCCACTGTCTCCTCGTACGCTTCAAGTCGGCGAATGGAACTTGGCGCTCCTGGAGGCGGAAAACCAAATGATGCCAAAGCGGAGATGCGCCGCGCGCTGGCCGATCGAATTGAAGATAACTTATCTACACTGCTAGAGAAGTCGGAAGAATTGTTAAGGGAAAATCGTCGCGAAGTGCTCGCCGTCGCTCATGCCCTTGAAGCGCACAAAACCTTGTCTGGTAGCGATGTTCATGCGGTAATCGAAGGTCGGATGGGCGATGTGGTTGATGGCGCCCGTTATCAAAATCCTGCGAACATCGCAGCAATTGAGGCTTATCACGAGTCGGCTTTACAGGCCCATAGAGAACATCGCAAACCTGAGCTACCTTTGCCGGTTTTGGTGTGAGCACGTTAGATAAGATTCGTTCATGAGCGCCGGAGGAATCGCAGGAATTATTGCCGCAAGTGCGCTACTAATTTTTGCTCTTGCACTTGCTTACGCCGTTATCAGGCTGGGTCGGGCGATCGATGAAGTCGGTACCGCGGTTAGAAGTTTTACCGAAGAGACCACCCCACTTATTAATGAAGTAACTACAACCGTAGAGTTGGTTAACGGCCCCCTTGAGACTATAAATAAGGTAACTCGGACTATCGATGATGTGAGTACAAAGATTGCCGAATCAACCACAACCTTTCTAGATAAAAACCAAGTTGCTATGAAGGCAGCTGGCGCCGTGTTAACGGCAGCGCAACTTCGTAAGAATAAAAAGGGGAAGAAGACGAAAAGCTCGCGAAAGAAGGCGGAGCGAGATCAATTCGACGACGAGGAGTTCTAGTCGATCGTGAAATCTGAAGAGATTAGAAATCGTTGGCTCAAGTTCTTCGAGAATGGCAACTCTCTTAAACTAACTCACTCGGTTGTTCCATCGGCTTCGTTAATTCTTAATGATCCAAATCTTCTACTCGTCAATGCGGGAATGGTGCCATTTAAGCCGTACTTTCTTGGCGAAATAGCCGCTCCATATAGGCGAGCAACTTCGGTTCAGAAATGTGTCCGCACACTCGATATTGATGAAGTTGGAAAGACTACTCGCCACGCTTCGTTCTTTCAGATGTGCGGCAATTTTTCCTTCGGCGATTACTTCAAAGAAGGTGCAATCCAATTGGCTTGGGAACTCTTAACCAAACCCCAATCAGAAGGTGGTTATGGATTTGAAGAGTCGAAACTTTGGGTGACGGTTTATTTGGATGACGACGAGGCGGCAGATATCTGGCATAAGAAAATTGGTGTCCCAAAAGAGAAGATACAAAGGCGAGGCATGGCAGATAATTTCTGGTCCATGGGCGTTCCTGGCCCCTGCGGTCCGTGCTCTGAAATCTACTTTGATCGTGGCCCTAAATACGGAAAAGAAGGCGGACCCATCGCAGATGAGGATCGCTATCTTGAAATTTGGAATCTTGTTTTCATGCAAAATGTCCGCGGCGAAGGACCTGGAAAAGAGGGATATCCAATCCTTGGTGAGTTACCAGCTAAAAATATTGATACTGGCCTCGGACTTGAACGTACTGCCGCGTTGCTGCAAGGTGTTGAAAACATTTATGAAATCGACACCACAGCTCACATATTGAATAAAGCAAGCGATCTTTCTGGCGTGAAATACGGCGCCGGCGCCAAAGAAGATATTTCACTAAGAGTTGTGGCTGATCATGCACGGACTGCCACCATGTTAATCGGCGACGGTGTGATTCCCGGAAATGAAGGGCGAGGTTATGTTCTTCGCCGGATGATGCGAAGAACCATACGAAATATGCGTCTGTTAGGTGCAGCAGATAGAAATACAAAAGATCTTATAGAAGCCTCTATTGAGGCGATGGGTCCACAATATCCGGAGCTAAATCTCGATAAAGAGAGAATAGTAAAGATCGCGCAGGCAGAAGAGGAGGCTTTCCTCTCAACTCTAAAGAGTGGAACATTGATTTTCGACCAAGCGCGTAGTTCCCTCAGCGCAGCTGGCGCGACTGTCATTTCCGGTGAAGATGCCTTTAAACTTCATGACACATACGGATTTCCTTTCGATTTAACGCTTGAAATGGCAGCAGAACATGGTTTGAGTATTGATGCTGCTGGTTTTAAGAGATTGATGAGTGAGCAACGCGATCGCGCAAAAGCCGATGCAAAAGCAAAGAAAACTGGGCACACCGATCTAAGTGAATATAGGAAGATTGCTGAATCAGCCAAACGACTGGAGTTCGTTGGGTATGAGAATTTTGCTGCTGAAGCCAACCTCGTAGGAATCTTGGTAAACGGCAAGAGTGAGAAGTCTGCTAGCGCAGGAGATGAAGTCGAAATCATTTTAGATCGAACACCTTTCTACGCAGAGGGTGGCGGTCAACTCGCAGATGGTGGATCAATAACAACTATTGATGGCGCGGTTGTTGAAATTGATGACGTTCAGGCACCGCTACCGGGGGTTTTTGTGCATCGCGGTCGGGTGAAGGATGGTCAAATAACTCATGGCGTGGGAGCTCAAGCCCTCATAGATAGAGAGCGGCGGATAGGAATCTCTCGCGCGCATACGGCAACTCACATGGTTCACAAAGCATTTCGAGAAATTTTGGGAGAAACAGCCACCCAAGCCGGTTCTGAGAATGCACCGGGAAGATTCCGTTTTGATTTTCCGGCCGCAGGAGCGGTTCCAACATCGGTTTTGGAAGAAGTAGAGATGCGAGTGAACTTGCTTCTTGCCGAAAATTTAGAGGTAAGTGCAGCGGAGATGTCTATTTCAGATGCGAAAGCTATCGGCGCAATGGCACTTTTTGGTGAAAAGTATGGCGAACGAGTTCGCGTAGTGAGCGTGGGAGAGTGGGCTAAGGAGCTCTGTGGTGGTACCCACGTCTCGCACTCAGGTGAGTTGGGGTTAATTAAGTTGCTCTCCGAATCCTCTATCGGTGCGGGTGTAAGACGCGTTGAAGCGTTAGTGGGGGTTGATGCATTTAAATTCTTAGCACGTGAGCATGTGATTCTGAATTCCTTAACTGAATTAATTAAGGGCGCAAAGGTCGAAGAGCTGCCAGAACGCATCTCAAAACTCTTAGCAAAAATGAAGGAGATGGAGAAAGAGTTCCGCGCTGCTCGCTTATCGGCTGCCCAAACCCAACTTCCGGAATTGATAAAAAAGGTAGAGGGCATAAACGGTATTGCTTTCATCTCACATCACTTCAAAGATGAATTGTCGGCTGAAGAACTGCGTACCTTAGCTCTTGATGCCCGCTCCCGGATCCCGAAGAGCGTTGTAGTTTTCTCAGCAGAAATAGAGGAAAGGGTTGCGCTAGTAAGCGCAGTTGATGAAAGCGCCCGGCAATCCGGAGTTAAAGCAGGAGCCTTGGTGAAGTTGGCTTCCGGAATACTCGGTGGCGGTGGAGGCGGAAAGGATGATTTCGCTCAAGGTGGTGGAGTCTCTATTGGCAAGATTGGTGAGGCAATTTCCGCGATTAAAGAAAGTCTTGGGAAGAATTAATGTCTCTGCCGAGCGGTCGTCGGCTAGCGATTGATTACGGCCAGGTTCGATCTGGAATTGCCATAAGCGATATCAATGGCTTGATTGCAACCCCACTTGAAACGATATCGAGTTCAACATTGCTAGATCGATTACTAGAGATTAGAGGGGAGTATGAGATCGCCGCAATTTATCTTGGCCTGCCAGCTCACCTATCAGGCGTTGAGGGAGAGTCAGCCCGACTGGTAAGGGAGGTAGCAAAGAAAATTGCAGCTATCAAAGTTGCACCTGTTTATCTTGTAGATGAGCGCCTTTCGACCAAGAGCGCTGCCAAGGCAAAAGAAATAGTGGAGCGCTTTGGTGTTGATGCCGTTGCCGCCGCTGAAATCCTTGATTTTTCACTTTCAGGAGAGCGAAGCTCTGGTAAACGTTTTGGAGAAGCTGTGAATGAGTAATCAAAGAGTCCATGCGTTTAGAAATCTCGCAGGCGCCGGAGTATTTATACTCCTTTTTACCTTAGGGCTAAGAGCTATTGCCCCGGGTGTCACAGCAGCTCCCGACTTTGATGGTAGTAATCGTGGAGGTGAGGTCGTTATTCATATTGAGAAAGGAATGACCGGCTCTGAGATAGGAGCCCTCCTTGAAGAAAACTCTGTCGTGAAATCCTCATTAGCTTATTTTCGCGCCGCTGTTTCTAACCCTGAGAGCGAGCGGATAGCCCCGGGTGAGCATCGCATTGAAACAAGAATTCCTGCCCGAGAAGCAGTCCTTCAGCTCTTAGATGCGAAGCGAATTGTAAATCTCGTGCGCGTAAGAGATGGCGCACGGCTAAGTGAAATTAAAGACGAGTTGATAAAGGCAGGTTTTGAAAAGGATGAGATTGCATCTGCGATGAAATCTGCTAAAGCTCCAGAACTTTTCCAGTCAAGGAGCATAGAGGGTTTTCTCTATCCCGCCTTCTACTCTTACCCAAAGGGTACGAGCGCCGCATCGGCGATCGCATCGATGTTAGAGAAATTCAATTTTATTACTCAAGATGTGCAGTGGCGTTTTGGAAATCTGACTCCAGAGGAGTTATTAATCATTGCCTCTCTAGTTGAGGGGGAGGGAACGCCAGATGTTTTTGGCAAAGTTGCAAGAGTCGTCTACAACCGACTTGAAAGAGGTATGCCACTTCAATTCGATTCGACGGTTCACTTCATCCTTGATTCTCGCGGAGAGATTGCGCTCTCCAAAAGAGACACTCAAATAAGAAATCCATACAACACTTACCTCTATCGTGGCCTACCACCGGGGCCGATCGGCAGTCCCACATTAAAGGCGATTGAGTCAACTTTGAATCCAGAGCCCGGAGATTGGCTTTATTTTGTGACCGTTCTACCTAACGATACGAGGTTTACAAAGTCTTATGAGGAGTTCCTGCGCTTTAAATCTGAATACAAGCGCAATTACGCAGATGGTAAATTCGATTGATGCTTAAGCTTGCAGTACTTGGATCACCAATAAATCACAGCCTCTCGCCGCGGATACATCAAGCGGCCTATGAGCTCATGGGTGTTGCAGCAAGTTATGAACGTTTCGAAGTTGATGAGGATTCATTTAAGGACTTTATAGAGACTCATCAGGATTGGAATGGTTTCTCCCTGACCATGCCCTTAAAGGCAATAGGAATGGATGTTTGTGGTTTCGCAACAAGTACCGCGAAAAAAATCTCAGCTGTCAATACCTTAGTTTCCAAAGATGGAATATGGAACGGGCATAACACAGATGTTCTCGGGTTTGACTATCTTCTCAAAAACATGGATTTGCGAGATGTTGCAATCTTGGGCGCGGGTGGAACTGCTAAGGCGGCCCTTTATGCTCTTGCAGGTAAAGAAATTGGGGCCCGGGTATATCGCCGCTCAACTAACCGAGATGCACAATTACTTAATGCTAACTCTCGGGTAGAGATTCTCCCGTGGGATGAAATTGGTGATGCATTTAGCGCCACTCTTCTTGTTAACACGCTTCCGATAACCGCTTTCGACGCAGAGCTAAAAGCGCTAAAGCCTCGCGGTGATGTCTTGGATTCGCTATATCACCCTTGGCCAACGCCACTTAGCCAATCCACAGATCCCTCACGCTATTCATCGGGAAAGGATCTTTTGGTAGCCCAGGCGCTTTTTCAAATAGAACTGTTTAGCAATACCAGTATCGATAAGGATGAATTTTTCAAGCGCTTACGCGCGCTGATTTAAATGTCACTCGATTTTTTCCACAGATAGAAAAGTCTTTACTTACGTGACTAGAGGATTCCTACGATTGAGCAATGTTCCTGTTAGGACTCCTAGCGCTAATCTCAGCAGTAGATATCAGATATCGGATAATTCCTAAGCGGATACTTTTTTTCAGCTACTCAATTCTTTTTATCTCGAGATCGCTTGCTACTCTTTTTTGGGCGCTCTTGCTTTTCCTTGTGTATGGATTTGTTTATAAGGTCGCAAATGGCTCAATTGGATATGGTGATGTGCGCCTTGCCCCACTTGCCGCACTTGTTGCCGATGAGACTAGCCCCCTTTTGGTACACGCTGGAGCCTGGCTGTTGGCCGGTTTCTTCCTATGTATTAGTCGAAGATTGCATTCAAGCATTCCCTTCGCACCATTTTTCAGCTTTTCATTAATAACTAATACACATCTTTAGGGACATTACTGCGATAATTGGGCGTGCGTTGGCTTACCGCGGGTGAATCTCATGGCCCTAGTTTGGTTGGAATAATTGAAGGCCTTCCTGCTCAGATTCGCATCACTTCTGATGAGATTAAAGCCGATTTAGCTCGCCGGCGACTTGGCTTTGGTCGTGGCGCACGGCAAAAATTTGAAGCAGATGAACTGCGAATTCTTGGGGGAGTTCGCCACGGTCTAACCCAGGGCGGTCCAATCGCTATAGAAGTTGCGAATAGCGAGTGGCCTAAATGGGAAAAGATTATGTCGGCAGACCCCGTTGCAGAAAGTGAATTGTCCGAACTAGCTCGAAACGCTCCGCTTACAAGACCACGCCCAGGACACGCAGATCTAGTTGGAATGCAAAAATACGACTTTAACGATGCCAGACCAATTCTGGAACGAGCTTCAGCAAGAGAAACTGCGATGCGAGTTGCGCTTGGATCTGTCGCTCGAGCTTTCCTCAAACAAGTGGCGGGTATCGAAATCTTCTCCCATGTGGTGAGGATTGGCTCAATTGCGACCCCAGAAAATTCGCCACTACCTAGACCAAGTGATTTATCGAGAATTGATGAGGATCCAGTCCGCTGTTTTGATTTCGAATCAGCGAAGGCCATGGTTGCTGAGATTGAAACGGCACATAAAGAGGGCGACACATTAGGCGGAGTAGTTGAAGTTCTCTCCTATGGCGTAATGCCCGGTTTAGGTTCACATGTTCATTGGGATAGAAGATTAGATTCACGTCTTGCTGGCGCTCTTATGGGTATTCAGGCAATAAAAGGTGTCGAGTTAGGTGATGGGTTTCTATCGGCGGCTCGACGAGGTTCTCTGGCCCACGATGAAATTGAGCGAGATGCTTCCGGAAAGATTTCACGTAGAACACACCGCGCCGGGGGTACCGAAGGTGGAATGAGCACGGGGGAAGTTCTGCGGGTGCGCGCCGCGATGAAACCGATATCAACTGTTCCCAAAGCGCTTGACACGATTGATCTAAGCA
>RGYL01000200.1 GCA_010032085.1 Actinomycetota bacterium | reverse complement strand
GATTCAAAGCGACGGATATCAGCAACTGCAACCGAATCGAGTTGCCCAGTTGTTCCGGCCCAAATCGAAACGACCATACGCTCTAATGAATAAGGCGTGTATTGAGCCTGCTTCAAGAGCTCAACGAGGCGTGAACCACGCTCAAGCTGTGCCTTTGATGCCGCATCAAGATCAGAACCGAATGCAGCGAATGCTTCCAATTCGCGGAACTGGGCGAGATCAAGGCGGAGGCGACCTGCAATCTTCTTCATCGCCTTTGTCTGGGCCGAACCACCAACGCGCGATACCGAAATACCGACGTTGATAGCGGGGCGAACGCCGGAGTTGAAGAGATCAGTCTCAAGGAAGCACTGTCCATCGGTAATTGAAATTACGTTTGTCGGAATGAAGGCAGATACGTCATTACCTTTTGTTTCGATGATAGGTAGGCCAGTCATCGAACCGCCACCCATTTCATCCGAGAGTTTCGCGCAACGCTCAAGTAGACGTGAATGTAAATAAAAGACATCGCCGGGATAAGCCTCGCGTCCTGGTGGACGACGAAGCAAAAGCGAAACGGCGCGATATGCCTCAGCTTGTTTGGATAGATCATCAAAGACGATCAATACATGCTCGCCCTTGTACATCCAATGCTGGCCAATTGCCGAACCGGTGTAAGGCGCAAGATATTTGAAACCAGCAGGATCAGATGCTGGAGCAGCAACGATTGTTGTGTATTCCATCGCGCCGGCTTCTTCGAGCGCACCCTTTACCGATGCAATCGTCGAACCCTTCTGTCCGATCGCAACATAGATGCACTTAACCTGCTTCTTTTTATCGCCACTCTTCCAGTTTTCGCGTTGGTTAATGATTGTGTCGATTGCAACAGCGGTCTTTCCAGTCTGGCGATCGCCGATGATTAGCTGGCGCTGACCACGGCCGATTGCGGTCATTGCATCGATAGCTTTAATTCCGGTTGCAAGTGGTTCTTTAACTGGTTGACGCTGAACGACAGAGGGAGCCTGAAGTTCAAGAGCGCGAGTCGCCTCGGCCTTGATCTCACCTTTGCCATCAATTGGGCGTCCTAGCGGATCGACAACGCGACCGAGGAAGCCATCACCGACTGGGACGGAGAGAATTTCGCCGGTTCGGCGAACTGTCTGCCCCTCTTCAATACCGCTGAAATCTCCAAGTACAACTACGCCGATCTCGCGCACATCAAGATTAAGCGCGATTCCAAGCGTTCCATCATCAAATTTAAGTAGCTCATTGGTCATCGTTGAAGGAAGTCCTTCAACGCGCGCGATTCCATCGGCTGTTTCAACAACAGTTCCGATCTCATCGCGGGATGCAGCGCCTGGTTCGTACGACTTAACGAAGTTCGCTAAGGCATCACGAATCTCTTCAGGTCGAATCGTGAGTTCTGCCATTTTTCTCTCCCTACTTATCCTGCTTTTATCCTGCGAGCGCTCTGCTCGCCTCGGCCAAACGATTGACGATTGTGGCGTCAATCAATTCATC
>RGYL01000199.1 GCA_010032085.1 Actinomycetota bacterium | reverse complement strand
TGTAATGAACACAAAGTCTGAGGTTCTAAAAGCATTTGATGATTTTCAAAAAGGCGTGCTTGGTGTTGTTCCACCAAATTGGGATAAATCAAAACGCCCACTTCAAAGAGATGGGATTGGCTATAAATTAGGTGCAGATTTATCGGGAGTTCATGGGACCCCAGAGGAATTACAGGAGTACTAAAAAAGGACCGAGATAAAATCTCGGTCCTTTTTTTATTTTGCAATACTTAGGCTGTGATCTTTTCTTTTTTTGAAATCTTAAGCCATGAAATAAAGCCCCAGATTACAAATGGAAGATAAATTGCATAAAGTGTTCCTGTAGGGTAGTAACCATTGCTAAACGCAAATGGAACACCCACGAGATCAACTGCTACCCAAACCAGCCAGAATTCAACATAACCTCTACTCATTCCAAAGGTTGCTAAAGCAGTACCAGTAAAAATCCAAGTATCTACTGCTAACCAAGTTCCAGTTTGGCCAAGTGCCTTAAATAATTGATAAGCCAAAGTATAGAAAATAATAATTGCGGGAATTAACACTATTTTCTCTTTAGTTGTAGTCCAACGAGGCACCACAGCAGGAGTCCCAGGTGCGCCAGATTTACGATGCTGATTCCATCGAATCCATCCATAAATACTGACAAAGATTAAAAGTAAATTACGGCCAGCTTGACCGTAAAAATTCTTTTCCTGATCATCGGCACCAAATGAAAATACTGCACCAAGAAATACAGTGAATAAAAGTGCATCTCCTGTTATTCCAACAGGCCAGGCAAGCACCTTTCGCTTTAAACCAAGAATTGCGCTTGATAGTCCTAAAACGCCACCAATTATTTCTCGATAAGTAATTGATTTACTTCCAAATTGAATTTGGGCTTCAAATAGCCATTGCAATACAGACATACTTTTCTCCAATATGTTCCTTTATCCAGACTTTAACTGTCGGTCTTGGAATTTCACCAAGTCAACCAAATGAATTTCACTTGGGTCGCGGACTTTTACCGCCGGTTCGGAATTACACCGACCCCCGGAAACATTAAGGCGGATATTACTTTATTGCTGGTCTATTTTTTATCGTTTCCAATTTCCTTTATTAGTTCAAAATTCGAGCCACCCAATTGACCTTGTGAGGCATACAACTCAAGCTTGGTTCTGGTGTCCTCGATATCAAGGTTTCTCATGTTCAATTGACCTATCCGATCCTCTGGCCCAAAGGCTGCGTCGTTAGTTTTCTCCATAGATAACTTCTCAGGTGAGTAGGAAAGATTGGCGCCCGTAGTATTGATAATTGAGTAATCATCACCCCTACGCAATCTAATTATCACAGATCCGGTGATAGTGGACGCAACCCAAGAGGTTAATGATTGGCGAAGCATCAGCGCTTGTGGGTCAAACCAACGCCCCTCATATAGAAATCTTCCTAATTTCCTACCCTGCTCATGGTAGGTCGCAATTGTGTCCTCATTATGAATAGCACTAACCAATCTTTCATAAGCTA
>RGYL01000198.1 GCA_010032085.1 Actinomycetota bacterium | reverse complement strand
CACTCAATCTCGCGACCCTTGATTGCTACCTCAACCAGGGCCCGTGGATCATGGCGATGTGCCTCCTCGATTGCCTTTGCAATACTCTCGGCATCTTTCACCTTTGAAGTTCCTCGACTCGAACCACTTCTAGCGGGCTTAACAAATAATGGAAATCCTAGGGAACTTATTTTTGCAATTTCCATACTTTGATTCGCTCGCCAATCTCGTTCATGAACCACAAAACCATCAGCAACTTTCAAGCCAAAGTCGGAATAAATTGGCTTTGCAAAAGTCTTATCCATCGCAACAGATGAAGCGAGTACACCCGAACCTACATATGGAATCGAAGCCATCTCAAAAAGTCCCTGAATGGTTCCGTCTTCACCATATGCGCCATGCAGGATCGGAAAGGCAAGATGAATCCCTAAATCCTCGCCCGCAATTGTGCTTATCCCCGAGCTCGAAATATTTAATTCTGATTTCTTTTCTGGGACCGATGGCAAGCCATCTTCACCCGGAATAAATGAATCAACGCCCGCAAGTGAAATCCAATTTCCACTTTTAGTGATTCCAATTAAGACTGGCTCGAATTGATTCCGATCAATTGCTTCAAAAACTCCACTTGCGGAGATACAAGAAATCTCATGTTCGCTACTTCTTCCGCCACAGATAATTGCGACGCGCACCTTGCTCATTACTCGTCGATCTCCGCTCCGGTGTCGATACTCATAAGCCGAATGATGGCTTCTGTAGGGGTAATGGTATTAGTAACTACATCTGCGACAGCTTCCATGATTGGAACTCCCACACCAACCGAGTGCGCCAGCTCAACAATGGAACTCGCAGTTGCTACACCTTCAACGGTAGAAGTAGCTCCAGCAAGTGCTTTCTCCATAGAACCACTCTTGCCCAGGGCTTCACCAAAGGTACGGTTACGAGAAAGTGATGAGCCACAAGTTGCAAGTAAATCTCCGACGCCAGCCAATCCAACAAAGGTGAGTGGTTTGGCACCGCGCGCCATACCTAGACGAGTTATCTCATTCAATCCTCTAGTGATCACCAATGCTTGCGTGTTCTCACCAAAACCCATACCAATCGACATTCCGACTGCAAGGGCAATTACATTCTTTGCCGCAGCAGCTAATTCGCAACCAATTACATCGGTTGATGTGTATGCGCGAAAGTAAGGCGCATGAAAAATTGCCGCAGTTAAGTCAGCTAGCTCTTGTGAAGTGGAAGCAGCTACGGCGCCAACGGGCTGTCGTAAGACAACTTCGCGGGCAAGGTTTGGTCCGGTGAGGACTGAAATTTGATCTTCCTGCAGTTCCAGCACATCGCGAACTACCTCCGTCATGCGAAGGTGCGTCCCAAGTTCAATTCCCTTTAAGGACGAGATCACGGGCAGATGTTTGGGAAAGACCGACTTCCATGAATTTAAATTTGCGCGGAGAGATTGTGAGGGAATTGCAAGCAATACAGCTCCGGCCCCATCAAAGCAGCGCTCGATCTCGGTCGTCGC
>RGYL01000197.1 GCA_010032085.1 Actinomycetota bacterium | reverse complement strand
AACCGCATCGCGTATTCCTTCATTTACCGCCGCTTTACTCCACCATTCGGTAGTAAATCCTGTTGGTGGCCAAGCAAATGATTTATTGGTATTGAAAGAGTTAATCACAACTAGAACTAATGGAAGGTAGATAAAAGTAAAACCAAAGGCCATGATAATTGCGAGTGTCGTTTTAGCAGTTCGAGAAAGTTTCATAAATTATCAAGCGCTCCAGTTCGGCGAACACTCCCCAGATAGACAATCATGATTAATACAGGAATTAGGGCGACAGCTGCAGCAAAGGGCAAGTTCAGTGAGAAGTTTTGATATACAACATTTCCTAACATCTGAAAAGTTCCACCCAAGATTTGTACAGTGATGTAGTCACCCATACTCAAGGAAAAAGTAAAGATTGAACCAGCAATGATTGCTGGCCAGGTAATTGGAAGTACAACTTGGAAAAAGGTTCTGCCTGATTTCGCGCCTAAGTCAGCGGAGGCATCAAGAACTGAGTTGGGTAGTTTCTCCATTCCAGCATAAATGGGTAAGACCATATATGGAAGCCATAGATAAGTAAGTCCGATGATGACTGCAAACATTCCAAAGCCGGGGCTTGAACCTCCAAGCGGAGAGATCAACCAATTTAAGAAACCAGTATCTGGGTAGAACATAGTGCGCCAGGCATAGATTTTTACAAGATATGACGCCCATAGAGGTGTAAGCACGAGGGCGATTAGAACTGGGCGAGAGCGCGGCCGAGCGATTCGAGCCATAAAAAAAGCCATAGGTATTGCAATTAGAGCGCAGATTAAGGTCACTGAGATTGCTACCACCAAAGTTCGAACAGTTACATTGAAGTAAGCCCGGTCGCTGAAGACATCAATGAAGTTCTGGAGAGTGAACTCTCTTACAACCTTGCTAGTAAAAGTATCAATCTTCCAGATTGAAGTTATGAAAAGAGCAAAGAGTGAACCGATATAAATTATCAATAACCATGCGAGTGGGATGGAAATCAAAAGCGAAGCGCGAGCTTTTGGGCTTCTGTGTAACGACTCTTTTATTTTGCTCATCATCTTCTTTCGTGTGAGTGGGCGTCACGGGGACGCCCACTCAACTTGCTACTTATTTCTACTTACTGATTTCTGAAGCTAGACCAAGCCTTCACCCAATCAGCGTAAGGAATGCACTTGACGTCGGTACGACCGTCTAGGCAAGCCTCAGTTGGGGTCTTCCAGTAATAGACATTTGACCAATAATCCGTCTCTTCTGCATGATACAAATTGCAGTGATCTTTATTAGCGGTCAGTGCGCAAGCCTTTGAATTTGCTGGCGCCTCGCCGAACCATTCGGCAGCTTGTGCATTCACTGATGGTTCGATGATGTGGTTTAGCCACTTATATGCACAATCAATCGCCTCAGTTTTCGAGGAGATCATCCAGGTATCAGACCAACCTGTTGCACCTTCCACTGGCTTAACAGCGCCAACTGTGGCCTTCTCGCCATTTAGAACGTTGGCGATAACCTGCCAAGAAGTTCCAACGGTGATATTT
>RGYL01000196.1 GCA_010032085.1 Actinomycetota bacterium | reverse complement strand
CAACATCAAAGTCGGAATGCCGGAAGAAGAAGGCGTCCTTGTTGGCCCAGTCAATAACGCCAACCAGCTCGCCCGAGTTGAGGGCTTCTTAAGTCGAGTGCCTTCTCATGCTCGAGTTACTGCGGGTGGAAGCAAGATCAATCGCCCTGGATATTTCTGGAACCCAACAGTTGTAGCCGACCTTAGACAAGATGATGAAATGATCCAGAACGAAATCTTTGCGCCGGTTATAACAATCCAGAAATTCACCGATGAAGCCGAGGCGGTGCGCTATGCGAATGGCGTTAAGTATGGACTCGCATCAAGCGTCTGGACCAAGGATCATGGACGAGCGATGAGAATGGCAAAGGCATTTGATTTTGGATGCGTCTGGATCAATACCCATATCCCGATGGTGGCTGAGATGCCTCATGGAGGCTTCAAGCACTCTGGTTATGGCAAGGATTTATCTGGTTATGGCTTCGAGGAGTACACCCGGATAAAGCATGTCATGACAAATCTCAACGCTTAATCGTTGATAGATTTTCCGCACTTCCCCGAGCTCGGTCCCTACTAGGAGAGAAAGAAAATAGATGAATAAGGACTTCGAATCACTTAGCCCAGAAACCCGCGCGCTAATTCGTGCGCAAATGACTCGTCGCTCACTTCTAGTTGGTGCTGGAGCAGTAGTTGGAGCTGGAACGCTCGCTGCTTGCGGAACTGGTGGCTCTGAAACTGAAGGAGCAGGGGTAGTCGATGTCAGCGATGACGAGAAGATTGTTCGCTGGGCTAATTGGCCGCTCTATCTAGATTTTGATGAAGAAAAAAAGGAATACCCAACTCTTAAAGAGTTTGAAGCTGCAACAGGAATTACCGCGACTTATACCGAAGACATTGATGACAACAACTCTTTCTATGGAAAAGTTCAAGGACAGCTCGCAATAGGTTCTGATATTGGTTATGACATTGTCACTCCAACTGACTGGATGGCAGCGCGTTGGATCGAACAGGGTTATGCCCAGGAACTAAATGCCGAGAACATCCCAAATAAGGGCAATATCCGTGAGGTTCTTGCAAATGTGGGTTTTGATCCAGGTCGAAACTATTCGCTAACTTGGCAATCAGGTTTTGCTGGTTTTGGTTGGAATACCGAGAAAATTTCTAAGGGCGTACGCACAATCGATGATCTATTCGCACCAGCAAATAAAGGTCGCGTTGTAGTCCTCTCTGAGCTACGAGATACCGTTGGAATTATCTTGCAATACCAAGGCGTTGATCCATCGGGAGATTTCACTGAAGATCAATACATGAATGCAATTGATTTCCTCAAAGGAAAGATTGCTGACGGATTTATCCGCAAAGTTCGCGGAAACTCCTACTCCGAAGATCTAGTAAATGGCGATGCTGTCGCTGTAATTGGATGGTCCGGAGATATGTTCATTCTTAAATCTGAAAATGATGGCAAGTTTGACTTTGCTATCCCAGAGTCAGGCGGAATGCTCTGGTCAGACAACATGCTTGTACCTTCTACCTCCACACATAAGAAGAAC
>RGYL01000195.1 GCA_010032085.1 Actinomycetota bacterium | reverse complement strand
AAATTTTTTTTAATGAAAGAAATGGGCAAAAAATTTTTAATTTAAGCTCATTTAAAAGAGATGCTGATAAATTTGACAAATATTGTGATCATATCATCGTTACATTTAAAGCTTCAAAATTTAGTAAAACAAAAGTTGTAGGAACTTATCGATTGCTTCAGCAAAAAGTTGCTTTACAGCAAAATGGTTTTTATTCCTCGGAAGAGTTTAATTTAAATACTTTATATAAATCTCCAGACAAACCTCTTAATGCTTTAGAACTAAGTAGATCATGTGTGTCATTCAAATTTAGAAAAAAAAATGTGCTCCATTTGATGTGGTCAAAAATTAATGAATACGTTCAATATAACAAAAACGATGTGCTTTTTGGAATGGCTAGTTTCTTAGAGGAAAATCCTGATATAATTAAAGAGGAGTTATCTTATCTTTACCAAAAATTTTTAATGCCAGAAAATATAAGAGTTGATGCTATTTTTTCAAAAAAAACTGAAATGAACTTAATTCCAACTGAAGGTATATCTGAAATTTCTATCATTAAAAAGCTACCGCCACTAATTAAAGCCTATTTAAGATTAGGAGCAAAAATTGGCGATGGTGCAGTCGTTGATAAGTTATTTAAAACAACAGATATTTTCATATACCTTCCCTTTAATTCAATTAAACCTGAATATTTAAAAAAATTTAGTTTATAATTTTTTGATTAGCAATGATCAAAATATTATTAAAAAAAATAGTTGAAATAATATTTGGTTTTTCATTTTTAAAATCTCTCTATAAAAAAAATTACCTTGATCCAGAATTAAATGATAATTTTTGGAAAAGAACCTTAGAAATTTTAAATATTCAATATACTCTTAGAAATTCTAATCTTATTCCAAAAGAGGGCTCTTGTGTAATTGTTTCAAATCACCCCTTTGGAATACTGGATGGATTAATTATATGTTCTGAGGTTGCAAAACTAAGGAAAGATTACCGTATTTTAATTAATGAGGAACTTACAATAATTGATCATATTAAAGACTATCTTCTTCCTCTGAGATTAGACGTGAGTAAAGATGCAGCACATATTAATATTAAATCAAAAAATGAAGCAATAGATTTTATTAACAAGGGGGGTTTGGTTATTATTTTTCCCTCAGGAGAAGTTGCAACCTCTGAAATCTTTCTTAAAGCTGCTATAGAAAAAGATTGGAAGCCAATGATCGGATCGATACTAAGAAAAACAAAATGTAAAATTTTACCAATTTATTGTTTTGGGCAAAATAGTTTTTTATTTCAACTTGTAGGCATAATAAATTATAAATTCAGACGGATATTATTTGCAAGAGAGTTAATAAACAAATCTAATAAAAAATTTATTGCTGAATGCGGAAATTTATTAGACAGTGAAACTTTTAAGGATTTAGAAAACGAAAAAATTGCTAAACTTTTAAGATCAGAAACTCTTAAAATTGCAAATTTACACTAGCGGTTTGCATAAATATTTTTGCACAATTTTCCCAAGTGTACTGTTTAGCAACCTCTTTGCA
>RGYL01000194.1 GCA_010032085.1 Actinomycetota bacterium | reverse complement strand
AAGGCTGCGATAGAAGCTGCAGTAGCAGCGCAAAATCGTCGCTGATTTTGGTCTTTTGATTACGAACCTCTAAAGTTCGAGGTTCCGACGCGGGGTGGAGCAGCTCGGTAGCTCGCTGGGCTCATAACCCAGAGGTCGTAGGTTCAAATCCTGCCCCCGCTACCAAAGAAAAAAAGCGCCCCTAATCCGGGCGCTTATTTTTTGGGTCAGACATTCGACCAGCATGGCCGCGCGCCGTTGGATCCTTCTTCGATTTAATCAAGCTTGCGACAGTTGAAACCAAGAGAATCAAGCCAATCACAGCAAGTGAGGTGTTGGTTGAAATTTTTGGAATGTTCTCCCACTCCTCGTGCGCCCAAACCAATATTAATTTCGCGCCGATAAAGATGAGAATAAATGAGAGGCCAAGTGATAAGTAGATCAACTTATTAACGAGATTCTTGATGAGGAAGTAGAGCGCCCTTAAGCCAAGAAGTGCGAAGGCATTCGCAGCAAAGACCAAGAATGCTTCCTGGGTGACGCCAAAGGTAGCGGGGATTGAGTCGAGCGCAAAGAGTAAATCAGTTGCGCCAATTGCAATGCGAAATATTCTTTTCCGAATTGGTCACCATAATTTGACCAGACCCAGACGCCAAATCCGACTGCAACTGCGATGTAGAAAATCGACCAGAAAGTCGCCTCTTTGAAGGAGACATCGTGGGCTTTGCGCGTTGAAGTTAGTAGATCAAAGAGAAGTAAACCGATGATAAAAGCGACTGTGGTTAGCCAAATTGTGTTGGTTACGTTCACGCCGGGAGCGTAGTGCTCTTGCGTAGGCGAAGCGAATTCAACACTACAAAGAGACTTGAAAATGCCATAGCGCCGCCGGCATACATTGGACTTAGCGCTCCTAAAGCGGCGATTGGTATACCGAAAACGTTATAAATAAATGCCCAGCCAAGATTCGTTCTTATAGTTCTCAGCGTTCTCTTAGATAACGATATTGCATCAATCGCTGCTAAAAGTGATGGTCGCATCAAGGTGATATCAGCAGCCGCTTGCGCGGTATCAGTTCCAGTTCCCATTGCCATGCTCAAATCAGCAGCAGCAAGTGCCGCGGCATCATTTATGCCATCGCCAATCATGAGAACTTTTCTTCCCTGACTTTGTAATTCTTTGATTTTCGCAATTTTTGCCTCGGGAGTTGCTTGTGCAATCAAGTGATTACCTGAGATTCCGACTTTATTTGCGATTTGGCTCGCTGCTGCATTGCTATCTCCGGTGAGTAACCAGGTATCAATTCCCGCTTCCTGGAACTTCGCAATTGCTGTAGCGCTATCGCTTCGAAGTGTGTCGCCTACTTCAAATGCGGCGACTGCTATCCCATCAATTGCGACTATTGAAATCGAGCTTCCGTTTATGTGTGCGCTTGAAATGACTTGTTCAATAGCATCTGGAAATCCAAGAGTGGCTTTTCTAATCGATGCAGGAGTTCCCATTAGAACTGGTAGCGCTCCAGAATTGAATTTGATTCGGGCTGCCGCACCTTG
>RGYL01000193.1 GCA_010032085.1 Actinomycetota bacterium | reverse complement strand
TATTGAGGCGATGAAATTGATAAAGGATGAGATTGATGAAATTGCTGAGGGCAAAGTTGCCCTGGAGGAATCAGCGCTTAGGAATGCACCACACACATTGAAGGATTTAGTGGGTGAATGGGAACGTCCTTACAGCCGCGCAAAAGGCGCTTTTCCGGCCGGCGCTGAGGTGGGAATGGCTCGTCGGGGTAAATATTGGCCGACTGTGGGTCGAATTGATGGGGCATATGGCGACCGGAACCTGGTCTGCTCCTGCGAACCGATCGAAGCCCTCGCTATTAATTAGTTAACATAATGTCAATTATCGGGTAAATACTGAACGTCTGGAAGTAAGGAGGGCCAGGAAGAAAATACCGGCCCAGAACCAGCTGTTTAATCGATTAGCCAAAGTTCTCCCTTCGTATCTCTTAAGAACCATATCTAAAGCGCCCGGTTGGAATTGCTCTAACTTCGCAACAATCTTTCCGTTTGCATCAACATGCGCGGTAAAGCCAGTAGTGCTTACGACGGCAAATTCGCGCTGTAATTGAGCAGCTCGGGCCCGAATAATCTGTAGTTGTTGCATGGCCTGTGGTGAGGTTCCAAAGGTTGCATTATTTGTTTGGGCGACCAAGAAGTTGGCTTTGCGGGCGCCCTCATTTAGGAAGTCATCATCAAGGATCTCAAAGCAGATTACGGCGAGGAATTTACTTCCCGAATGCTCATGCATTACCCACTCGCTTCCGGCTTGAAAATCGCGAACTCGCTTAGCTTCCGGGGAAACCCATTCGGCAATTGAACGTAGCGGCATATATTCACCAAAAGGCGCAAGGTCTTGCTTTGTGTAAAGAGATGCGATTTCTCCATCCGAATCGTACAAAATTGAAACATTGCGCGGACCGTCATCGCCTCGCAGGACCGCGCCTACTAGAAGATGTGTATCTTTTGCATCGACAACCTGCGCGATTAAATCCTTAGCGCTCTCATCTGCAAGCGGATCTATATCCGATGCATTTTCAGGCCATATCCATAAATCTGGGGCACTTGAAGATTGCAGCGTTGTTGCAACGTGGCGCTTCAATACCCCGAGAGCTCGCTCGTTGTAATCAAAACCTAAAGCGTCTACTCCTCCCTGTACAGCGGTAATGCGAGTTTCACCAATACTTATGGCAGATGGAAGAAAAGTTGCAAGAAATACAAATGGGATTACCAACACAACTCTCTTCTTGCTTTCTGCGAGGAGGCAAGCAAGAAAGGCAACAAGAAAAGTAATTCCGGCAATTCCAACTATCGGATAGAAGGGATAAAGCAGATCAACCTGAGTGTGGCCGACTCTTCCCCATCCAAAACCTCCAAAGGGAAATTTCATCCGTACGAGTTCGATTAACGTGAGTGAGGCTGCGAAAAGTAGCGCTCCCCCAGATCTTCCTTTTAAGGGAACGAGAGCTAACAACGAAAAGAGCGCTGTCTGAAGCGTTGCCAACGCGATCCATGGCACCCAACCCACATATGAGCTGGACCAATGCAGAAGTGGCGCAAAGAGCGCAAAGC
>RGYL01000192.1 GCA_010032085.1 Actinomycetota bacterium | reverse complement strand
GAGTTCCGAAAATTGAACCAACGACTCCCACCTTGTTATGAACATCAGCAGCAGTCATCACATTTTCAAGAGCAGTACTCTCGCCAAAGAGTCGAATATTTTGGAAAGTTCTAGCAATACCCATCTTCGTAACATGATGACGTTTCATCCCGACGATGGATTTTCCTTTGTATTGGATATCTCCTTCGGTCGGTGCATACACGCCGGTCACAACGTTGAATACAGTGGTCTTTCCTGCTCCATTCGGACCGATGAGCGCGGCAATCTCTCCCTCGTTTACATGGAAATCAACTTTGTTTAGCGCAGTCACGCCACCAAACTTCATAGTGACATTGTTGAGATGCAAGATGCGATTCGTCATTTGGTTTCGCTCTCAAACTTTTCGCGCTTCTTGCGCGGGAGAATTCCATCTGGACGCAAGTTCATAATCAAGACCAAGACGATTCCAAAGACTAGTTGGCGTGGTTGCGTTAGGAATCGAATTCGCTCTGGGAGATAGGCAAGGATTGTTGCGCCAACCATAACGCCGAAAGGATTCCCGATTCCGCCAAAAACTACGCAAGCGAGAACCAAGATTGAAACATTCAAGCTAAATTGATCTGGAACGATGGAAAGAATCTGGGTGGCATATAGACAGCCCCCCGCTCCACCAACGGCAGCACCCAGAACGAAAGCCCATACTTTGTATTTAAATGTAGGCACACCCATCAATTGCGCGACATCGTCATCTTGGCGAATTGCATCCCAAGCGCGACCTGGACGTCTGACCGACATACGTCGAACTGCCCAATAGGTAAGAAGAATCATCGTTACTAACAACCAGTAGTAAGGCTTGGGATTTAGAATCTCGAATTTCATTCCAAAGAGATCTGGCGGAGTTGGGATTCCAGCAATACCTCTCGCGCCACCGATGAATTCCTCATTAACAGCAATTATTCGAACAATTTCTCCGAATCCAAGTGTCACAATTGCTAGATAGTCACCACGCAACCGAAGTGCCGGTGCTCCTAACAAAACACCGGAAAGCATTGAAAGGCCCATGGCAATTGGAAGAATTTCCCAGAAATTAAGATTTGTCCTCGTTCCTAACACTCCCATTGTGTAAGCGCCGATTGCGAAGAAAGCAACGAAACCAAGATCGAGTAACCCGCTCTTTCCAACAACAATGTTTAGGCCAATAGACAAGAGGACAAACATCCCTATTGGGTAAAAGAGGACTGATTCAAACATTGAGCCCGGAGTGTTAATAATCGGGTTATTCAAGAATGGAAGCGCATATACAAAGAGAATTATTGAAACCACAAGTAAGCGACGCTTCAATTTAGATGCGCCCTCCCACCATGTGGCGCCAGCGTCTCGCAAATTAATCATGTGCTAAACCCTCGCCTGCTGGATAGATTCGCCAAGAAGTCCGGTCGGCTTAAGTAGTAGCACTAGGACGAGGATTGTGAATGCGATTACATGCTTCCAGGCCGTACCAAATAGCACCGAGCCGTAAACCTCGAGAAGTCCGAGCACAAAACCGCCTAC
>RGYL01000191.1 GCA_010032085.1 Actinomycetota bacterium | reverse complement strand
ACTTCTTTACCGCATCCACTCATGATTGGTTGCTTTTTTTCACCAACCAAGGTCGAGTTTATCGTGCAAAGGTCCACGAACTTCCCGACGCCGGACGCGATGCCCGGGGACAACATGTCGCAAATCTCCTTGCCTTCAAGCCAAATGAAACTATCGCTTCAGTAATTTCAATTTCAGATTACACCTCACTTCCTTATCTAGTAATTGCTACAAAGTCAGGAAACATCAAAAAGAGCCCGCTAGTTGAATATGACTCACCACGGACCGGCGGCTTAATCGCAATTACATTAAAAGAAAAAGACGAAGTTGTTGCGGCCTCGGCGCTAACAAATAAAGACGAACTTCTTCTCATCTCCAAAAAAGGAATGTCACTTCGATTCACCGCCGATGATGAATCACTTCGTCCGATGGGACGCGGAGCCTCAGGTGTTATCGGAATGAAATTTAGATCTGGAGACGAACTTCTCTCAATGGCCACCATTAGAGAAGAACGAAAAACCGAAGACCTCTTCATACTAACCGCGACTGACGGCGGTTTTGGTAAAAGAACCAATCTTGATGAGTACCGCTCACAAGGCCGCGGCGGAATCGGAGTGAAAGCTGCCAAAATTGATGAAAATTCGCGCGGCGGATTAATTGGAGCGCTCGTTGTTAAAGCGAGTGATGAAATCTTGTTAATCACATCAAGTGGCGTTGTGATGCGAACTCCAACAAAAGAAGTCCGCGAAACTGGGCGCGACACTATGGGTGTTCGGGTAGTTAATCTTGATCAAGGCACCGAAGTCGTTTCACTAGCAAAGGTGAGCGAACTGCTCGATTTCGCTGCGATATGGGGACTTAGCTCAATTGGTAGAGCACCTGCTTTGCAAGCAGGGGGTTAGGGGTTCAATTCCCCTAGTCTCCACAAATATCTAGTCTCCACAAGATTGTCTCCACAAGATTTAGCGCTTTCCACAACCTCCTTTACTTTCTCACCACAATAAGTTCGCAATACCTAATTTCGCGCGGTGCGCGATCTAAAAGTTATTTTTACTGAACACTCACTAACTAGGCTTACCGAGCGTTCAATTTCAAGTGGAGAAGTTGTCTTTGCGATAAACAATTTCACCATCTCATATCCAACTCGAAGAGGTGGGCAAGTTATTGAGTGTTTGATTGGGGATAGAATCTTGAGAGTCTGGTTCGCCTATCCGATTAATCCAGATAGTGAAAATATTGTCATTACGGCGGCATGGAAAGGGGAATTAAAGTGATTAAAGATTTCAATATCAAAATTGATCCCGTGACTTCTGCAGCTTATGTATCAATAACTAATTCAAAAGTAAGTAAGACTGAAAACCTATCGGAGTCAGTAAATGCTGATCTGGACCTAAGTGGCCAACTAGTCGGCCTTGAAGTGCTTAGTATCGATTCCTTCAAAGAAATCAGCGATTCCGTAGCAAACTTAGGATTATCCAAGAAAGAGATCGAGACGATACTCTCTGAACTGGAAGCCCAGAACTAACCCAGGAGAGAGCCATGTCAGATATGCCCCCAAT
>RGYL01000020.1 GCA_010032085.1 Actinomycetota bacterium | reverse complement strand
CTAGTAGATAACGTTTCATGCACATGAGCAATGGAGGCAATACGTCGGATTGCTTCTTCAATGGCTGCGCGGGCAACGCCATCTTCAATTCTGCGGGACTGTAGCCGAAGGAGGGCTGAGACTGCCTGCAGATTGTTTTTAACTCGATGGTGAATCTCTCTTATGGTTGCATCTTTACTTACTAAAGCGCGATCGCGTCGCCTCAATTCGGTTACGTTATGAACCAAAACAACGGCACCGATGCGGATTTCAGATTCAGTTAAAGGAATCGCCAGCAAATCTAGGATTCCATCTGAATTCTCAAACTCATCACGGCGCAAGAACTTTCCACTTAACGCAACCCGCCAACTCTCTTCACGCGGCTCGCGGCCACGTAGCGGTACCGCTAAATTGTCGAGGATCTCCCCTAAATTTTCGCCATCCATATCCTTTAGCCACCCGATGCGAGCAAAGGCGCTTCTCGCATTTGGGCTTGCGAATGTGATTCGACCATCAACATCTAATCTCACTAATCCGTCGCCAGCACGCGGAGCAGTCTCAGAGCGATAAACACTTCCCTGGACCGGAAAGTTTCCTTCAGCGACCATGCGATAGATGTGATTTGCGATCTCTCGATAATTCAACTCTAATCGTGAGGGCGTTCGCATAGTTTCGATATTTCGGTGACGAGATATGACGGCGATAGATTTCGAATTAAGTCGAACCGGAATAGTCTCTTCTTTAACGGTAAATTCTCCCAATCTCGTGGGATCAATATCTCTAATTATGTTTCCCGAAATAAACGTCTCATCAATATTGGGATGTTGACCCGGTTCGATTTCTGTTCCAATTAGATCATTTGCAAAAACGGTCGCAGCAGTCATGGGTCGGATTTGCGAGACCGCTATAAAGCCAGAGTTATCTAATTTAGGAATCCATAAAACTAAATCTGCGAAAGAGAGATCTGCCAGTAATTGCCATTCTGCAATTAAGTCTGAGAGGCGATTAAATTCCTCAGTAGAGAGCGCAGATGCACCCGGTAAATTGCGAAATGGCATAAGGAGAGGTTACTCAACAACGGAGTTAGCCACTTCACTTATTGAGCGACGCAGGCGAGAACGCGGAGCAATATCCATTAAGGCGCAATATCGGCCCTTCGCTCGATCGAGCGCGTCTCGATCGAAGGGAAGAGAGTGCGATGAATAATTGCCGACCCGTGCTTCAAAGCGCTTTTTTATGGAGCGCTCGCGCGATGAATTTCCCATTTGATTGAGAAGAAATGTCGCTCTCGCTTTAAGTCGGCCAGCATCAAGTGATCCCAAAAGGTTCTCTAGTTCGAACATATGATTGTTATCAGGTGTCATGAGGAAAATGATCTGTTCGGCCGACTCAAGCAAGTCAACATAATTTCTAATCTTTACCCGTCTATCGGAAAAGGCCTTGGTCAAGTCTGGAACGGGTCCGGAATCTACAAGTTGTATCAAGTCCGAGTTATCAACCAATTCGCTAACTATTGATAAATTCTCCGAGAGTTTTACCTTTTCACTACTTCGTTTAGCACCAATCAGAAAGGCCAGATCTTTTCGACTGGGATGCGCATCAACCATAGCTACTCGCTTCTTTTGCGAAATTTCAAATCCTAAATTGAGAGTCAGCGTCGTGACTCCTGGGGCGCCTGTGGTTCCAGTAACCACAATGAGTTTCGAGTAACTTCTTGAGATTCTTATTGGTCTCTCTTGCTGATCAAATTCCCGTAATGAACGATTAACTATGCTCTCAATTTCACGTCTTGCAAGTGTGATATCAGATGCGAGATTGCAGATAATTAAAGTTGGATGCTTATCAAGGGCCCTGCGCATTTCAAGAGAACTTATCTCCTGATCAAGAATCAGGATTCTGCGTAGATCACTTGTAGGCAATCCCACTAGGAAATCAATAAGACCACTTTCATCAATCGCTCGGTATTCAAGCCTCACCTCACTTATCCCTTTTGAGATCAGCGCTTCGATGACTTGATCTTCAAATTCAGCATCCTGCAGATAGGTGATTATGGAGATTGACATTTGGCTTTGCCTAACGACTTGTTGGTTGCATTACCAACAAGAATTCATACTTTGAGAAAGCCGATATCAGCGTATTCACTTCTGTTTGTGGCACAAGCAAGGTAAGGCCGATTCTTCCGCCTAGTTCTCGAGTTGAGTCATCCACGCTATCGATTGAGATGCCGGGAATAATCAAGCGGCTATTTGCGCTAGCTCCTTCGCTGAATTGGTTTGTCCTATTTGGTATTCCATAAAGATCTACAGTCATCCCTGTCCTTAACTCGCTGGGAGCCCATTCTCGAGGGATTGATATCGGAACTCGGGCAAGAGATAAATCAGGTTGATCGGAGAGCGCATAACTAGGGATTAATTCATCTTTCCCAATCGCACGAAGCACCGTTGCGCCAATAAGTTCAGTCCGCGCATCAAGGTATTGGGATGCATTCTCCGGGAGACGGACGCTGATAACTTCTAGATCGCTAGCTTGAATTGACTCACCTGGGGCAAGGTCAACGCTGGCACCCCAAACGGTAATCATCCGATCTGATGATTTGCTAATCAAGTAAGCCGAAGCAAAGGAGGAGCTGATTAAGACCAGACCCAAGATGTAACGTGGTGAAAAATATAAGAGCAGTTCATTAACGCGTTTCGAACCTTTTTTGACTTCCTTTTTCATGGGCATTGGATACCCCAAATTCCTTCCGGTTGAGAATCTTTATCCACAACTCAATCTCATCCTTTTGGATGAGGAATTTGTCGATGTGCAACGAAATCCTTCCCCGATGTCATATCGCCAAAATTCCGCAGAAGGACTTCCCTTTTATGAAGGACCCACAGAGTTCATTGCACCAGCAAAGGGAAAGTTGTACCTAATACCAACTACTCATGGCGAAATCTTCGATCCGGCCTTTTCGCCACTTCCCTCACCTCTGACTTCTTTGCCTGATCCAATTAGATGGACGCGGGCGTATTTGATAAGCGTGATTGAAATTCTTGCTGGAAGAAGACCAATTAAGCAGATTGCACGAAGCACACATAGATTCACTTTCAACAATATCTCTAAAGAAATTGGGTCTATAAATATGAGCGGTAGAAACGCGCCTAGATTAAGGAAAATTTATCGGAGTGAACCGATTGAAGGCGTTGTTGAAGTTAGTGCAACTATCTCAATAGATGCGAGAGTGCGGGCTATTGCCGCTCGCTTTGAGGGCGTGGATCATCGCTGGATTTGTACTGAATTTGATTTAATCTGAAGAGCCGTGACAACGCTTGTACTTCTTCCCCGAACCACAAGGGCAAGGAGCATTCCGCGAAACAGCTGAACCGGATGTAGCACGCTCTGTGTTTCCACTCTCTGAAGGGGCGCTGTATTGAAGATTCTCTTGCGGCTTATTTTCCGAAACGCCTTTCGCCTCAACTTTGGAATCCTCAACTTTGACTTCAACATTGAACAAGAAGCCAACTACTTCCTCTTTCATCGCTTCGATCATTGCCGAGAAAAGTTCATACCCTTCTTTCTGGTATTCAACGAGCGGATCGCGCTGAGCCATCGCGCGTAGACCGATACCTTCTTGTAGGTAATCCATCTCGTATAGATGTTCGCGCCATTTACGATCAAGTACAGAGAGAAGTATCTTTCGCTCTAGTTCTCGGAGTACGTCATTTCCGAGTTTCTCCTCGCGTTGGCTATAAGCGCTAAATATGTCATCAACAATTCGTTGCGCTAAGAATTCTTGATCTAGGCCAGTCCTTCCGCCAACTTCGCTCTCTAGACCTTGAATTGTGAATGAGATTGGGTAAATCGCCTTAAGCACAGTCCAGAGTTTTTCGAGATCCCATTCTTCTGGGTAACCCTCTGCAGTAGCAGCGCTCACATAGCCACGGATAGTGTCTTCGATGAACTTGCTCATCTGCTCTTTGAGGTCAGCGCCTTCAAGTACTTCGCGTCGCTCGCCATAAACAACTTCACGTTGACGATTCATGACATCGTCATATTTGAGAACGTTCTTACGCATTTCGAAGTTTTGGGATTCAACTTGAGTTTGGGCTGACTTTATTGCGTTTGTGACCATCTTTGATTCGATTGGAGTTTCTTCAGGAATTCCAGCCGCCGTCAAAAAGCGCTCAACCAAAGTGGAATTGAAGCGACGCATTAAGTCATCTTGTAGCGATAGGTAGAAACGAGATTCACCCGGATCACCCTGGCGACCTGAACGACCACGGAGCTGATTATCAATACGACGTGATTCGTGGCGCTCGGTACCTAGAACGTAGAGTCCACCAAGATCAACAACTTTTTCATGCTGTTGTGCCACCGAAGATTTTTGACGAGCCAACTCATCGGGCCATTGGCGCTCATACTCTTCAGAGTTTTCAACTGGGGATATACCTTGGCGTTGCAATTCAAAATCTGCCATGAATTCTGGATTTCCACCCAACATGATGTCAGTTCCGCGTCCAGCCATATTTGTTGCGACTGTGACCGCTCCAATAGTTCCAGCACGCGCAATGATTGCAGCTTCACGTTCATGTTGTTTTGCATTTAACACTTCATGCGGAATGCCACGCCTGCGTAGGACCTGTGAGAGGTATTCGGATTTCTCAACGCTTACGGTTCCAACCAAGACTGGTTGACCTTTCTTGTGACGCTCTGCAATGTCATCTGAGACCGCTTCGTATTTTGCTTTCTCGGTCTTGTAGATTAAGTCAGATTGATCAATTCGGCGCATATCCTTATTTGTTGGAATTGGAATTACGCCAAGTTTGTAGATTTGCATGAACTCAGCGGCCTCAGTCATTGCTGTACCAGTCATTCCAGATAACTTGTCATACATACGGAAGTAGTTCTGCAAGGTGATGGTGGCAAGGGTCTGGTTTTCATCGCGAATTTCTACTTTTTCTTTTGCCTCTAGCGCTTGATGTAGGCCCTCGCTATAGCGCCTTCCGGAGAGAACTCGACCGGTATGTTCATCAACAATTAGCAACTCGCCACTCATAATCACATAGTCTTTATCGCGTTTAAAAAGTTCCTTCGCCTTTAAAGCATTATTTAAGTAGCCGATTGAGGGCGTATTTACAGATTCATAAAGATTATCGATCTTTAGTAGCTCCTCGACTCTAGCTACACCTTCATCGAGAATTCCGACAGTGCGCTTCTTCTCATCAACTTCGTAGTGTTCACCACGCACAAGTCGATCAGCAACATTTGCAAATTCAACATAAGACTTAGTGGCTTTATCTGCGGGGCCGCTGATGATTAATGGAGTTCGAGCCTCATCGATAAGAATTGAGTCAACCTCATCAACGATTGCAAAATTATGACCACGTTGCACACAATCACTTAAAGACCATGCCATGTTGTCACGCAGATAATCAAAGCCAAATTCATTGTTGGTTCCATAGGTAATGTCTGCGCCGTATTGGGCTCGCCGCTCACTTGCACTCATTGAGGCAAGGATTACGCCGACCTTTAAACCTAAGAACCTATGGATACGACCCATCCATTCGCTATCGCGTTCGGCAAGGTAATCGTTAGTAGTGACGATATGAACGCCGAGTCCAGTTAGTGCATTTAAATAAGAAGGCAGAGTTGCAACCAGCGTCTTACCTTCACCGGTACGCATTTCCGCGATATTGCCACGATGCAAAGCAGCCCCACCCATTAGTTGCACGTCGTAATGGCGTTGCCCCAAAGTTCGCTTCGAGGCTTCGCGAACTACTGCAAATGCTTCTGGAAGAAGATCATCAAGATATTCGCCATCGGAATATCGTTTCTTAAATTGCGTGGTCATCTCCCGCAATTCCTGGTCGGTCATTTTCGCAAAGCGTTCTTCTTCTTGATTTACCAGAACGACCAATTTCTCCAGCTGCTTGAGGGCCCGGCCTTCACCCGCGCGGAGAATCTTGTCGAGAATCGCGACCACGAACCAACCTTCCTAGTTAAGCCCGTTCAAATTCAATGAGGGTAAATTCAAAGCAAGGGCAGAGGGCTATCGTATTAGTAGCCGCCGCTGCGATGCACACGTGGTCACGGCCCCTATGACTGTCAGATTCCTCTCTTTCAGCGCCCTATACGCCTCCCTTAAGGTGCTTCCGGTCGTTATTACATCATCGACAATAATTAGTTGAGAGGTATTTCGATACTTCGAATCTGCGTGAAAAGCCCCGGTGAGATTTAAATCCCGCTCATGTTCGCTTAAGCCGGATTGATCTCGCAACTTCTTAGTTACTCGCAAAATTCTCTTCACGTGAATGTCAAGAAGTGGAGCAACGCTAATTAGTTTCGAATGAGTTAACTTCGTCAGCTGATAAATGAAATCCTCGCCGCGTCTCATCTGGGAAGTTCTTGATGAGGGAATTGGAACTAACTCAATTCTCTCCTCTTCTATCTCTATAGATTTAAGGAGTTCTAAGGTCGTTTCGACTAGAGCACTAACTAATAGATTTTTTGCTTGCTTTAACCCAGATTCTTTTGCGGACAGGACGACCTTAGCGGCAACTTCATCGTATGGAACTTTTGAATAAACTGGGAATGCTTCACCTTTTATGAGTTTTGCCTTGTGCAACCAATTCTTGCCACATTCGTTACATAAAAACTCCTTTTTGCAATCGCATATCAAACATACTTCTTCAAAAGCAAGGCTAGTTATTCCTCGGTGGATTGATTTCACAGCATTTGTAAACATTCATGGATTATTTAAGATTTGAAAAGCAAGAGGTAAAAGTAATTAGAGAGTTGTGGGAATCTCTGAGATAGGTAGAGTTGTAATGGTGCTGCCGGATTTCTTAGGAATGGTTAGTACGAAATGTGCGCCCGCGCCGGGTTCTCCCCAAACTCGGATATCACCTCCGTGCAGAATCGCATCCTCCTTAGCAATTGAAAGTCCGAGCCCAGTACCGCCTCGTATGCGCGAGCGAGAAGGATCAGCCCGCCAAAATCGATCAAAGACCCTGCTCCAGTATTGCTGTGCCAGCCCAACTCCGTAGTCCCGCACTCCAATTGAGACGGCATCTCCAGTTTCATCAGCAGAAATATCTACTGGCTTTGACTCAGAGTGATCTATCGCATTCGTAATTAGGTTGCGCACTATACGCTCGATTCTCCTTGAGTCAGCCTCAACATATAGCGGCGCATTAATTCCATGCAATTGAAGTGTGGTGCCTTTTTCTTCGGCAAGGAGAGCTAAATCTTCGGTACAACGGCGAACTAATGAGGCGATATCAATTCGCTCAATTTTGAGAATTGCAGCTTCGGCGTCAAACCGGCTGACTTCAAGTAAATCTTGAAGCAATAATTCAAATTTCTCTATTTGCGAGAGTAACAACTCAGCGCTTCGAGCAATTGTGGGATCGAAGCTTGACCGAGCTGCGTGAATGACATCAGAAGCCATTCGAATTGTCGTTAGTGGAGTGCGTAATTCATGTGAAACGTCAGATACGAATCGTTGTTGAACCCTGGAAAGGTTCTCTAACTTTGAGATTTGGGTTGAAAGCGTTGTTGCCATCTGGTTGAAAGCAAGCCCCAATCGCGCAATTTCATCTTCGCCCTTGACCGTCATTCTTCGCTCAAGATCTCCAGTCGTTAATGATTCTGCGACTTCTGCAGCTACCTGAACGGGTTTGATAACCAACCGCAACACAATTGAGGCGGTAAGGAGAATCAAAAGTAGCAATAGGAAACCTGTGCCCCAGAGTGCTCTACCAGTTAAATCAATATTGCTCTGCTGGGCTACAAAGTCATATGCCACATACATCTCATACTTGCCGGCATTAGGGATCTCTATCAATCGACCAATATAAATACCGGGGGTGCTTTTCCCATTTACATACTTAAGATTTCCCCGTTGCCAGTTCAATTCTTCGGTTGAAATTATCTTATTTCGAAGGGCGCTTGGGACCGCTTCTGGAATCAAGAAGTTCGAAGTGCTTACTGAAGGAATGCCAGCTACTTTCTTTCCGGCGGCATTGATAAGTACAACTTCGCGACCTGATTCTGCTGCACTGATATTTGCTGATTTAACTACTTCATCTGCGATTGTTCCGTAATCTACATTTCTATCCAGGCCAGCAATCGAGAAGCGATACTGAGCGTATTGGATCGCAGCTCTACCTTCAGATATGGCTGAAGAGGTCTTCTCTTCAAATATTCCATTAGAAATTCGACTATAAACATTTGAACCTACAAGGTAGATAAGAACAATTGAAAGAAATGCTGCGAGGGAGAAAACTTTAAGAAAGAGCGAACGGCGAAAGAGATTAAATAACCGTTGCATTAGGAGCGAGAGCTAGAGCCGCCCGCTTTGTATCCAACTCCTCGGACGGTCAGAATAATCGTTGGATTCTCTGCGTCATGTTCAATCTTTGCTCGCAATCTTTGGATATGAACGTTTACTAGTCGGGTATCGGTTGAATGTCTATATCCCCAAACTTCTCCAAGTAAAGCCTCTCGGGTGAATACTCGTCCTGGTTCTTTTGCCAGCGCCACTAATAAATCAAACTCAAGTCTCGTTAGCGGAATCTCGTTGCCACCCCGCGAAACCGTGTGTTCGACAATGTCAATTGCTAAATCGCCAATTGTGAGATTTCCCTTTATATCGCCACCGACTCTACGAAGGCGCGTGCGAATGCGAGCAACTAATTCAGAAGGCTTGAATGGCTTAACCATGTAATCATCAGCGCCGGCTTCAAGTCCCCTAACGATGTCATGGGTATCGCTCTTCGCGGTCAACATAACAATCGGAACGCGGGTGGATTGCTTGCGAATTTCCTTACAGACTTCGATTCCATCGGTACCCGGAAGCATTATGTCCAGCAGAACGAGATCTGGTTGGGAATTGCGAAAAATCTCAATTGCTTCATCGCCCCGACTTACTAGATCTACCTCCATACCAACGCCATTGAGGACAATCCCCAGCATTTCTGCTAGGTCTTGATCGTCATCAACGACCATGATTGAAGTCATTAGCTGCCGTGCTCCCAGGAGTTCAAATATTCTTCTTGAATTGAGGTCAAAGTATCAATCTTTGCCCCCATGCTCTTCAACTTGAGGCTAGCGATCTCTTTATCGATGGCCTTGGGAACTTCATGAACCCCAGGTGTGAGTTTGCTGCCCTCTTTAAGCAACCATTCAGCAGCGAGTGCTTGGTTGGCAAAAGACATATCAAGTACAGCAGCTGGGCTTCCTTCCGCAGCGCCTAAATTCACCAAGCGTCCCTCGGCAATTAAGAGAATTCGATTTCCATTAGCTAGTTGGTATTCATCTGTGGCGTGGCGAATTCTGGAGCTCTTTTTGGCATTTGCTTCAAGCCATTCAACATCAATCTCAATGTTGAAGTGACCAGCGTTGGCCATGATTGCGCCATCCTTCATCAATTCAAAATGTTCCTTCGACAAAATTGTT
>RGYL01000190.1 GCA_010032085.1 Actinomycetota bacterium | reverse complement strand
AGCAGGATCGTCGTTGTAATCAGTATCGGTTGTGCCCACGATCCACTTGTCGCCCCAAGGAATGATGAAGAGAACAGATAACTCAGTCTTGATTATTACTCCGGTATTCGACTTTATGGCTGAGCCCGGTACGACTATGTGAGCACCTTTCGACATTCTCACGCGATAGCCGGGTTTGATACCGAACGAGTCATAAAGTGAATCAGTCCAAACTCCAGCCGCCATAATCGTGCACTTCGCTTTAACGGTAATTTCTTCGCCACTTTCAGTATCAACAATGACGGCACCTTGGACTTTTCGACCCTCGCGAATCAGGCTCTTACACGAAGTTCGCGTCGTGATAATTGCTCCATACTTAGCAGCAGTGCGCGCAATCATCATCGTATGGCGAGCATCATCGACTTGGGCATCAAAGTATTGGTAGCCCCCTGTAATTAAATCTAATCTCAAGGAAGGTGCAACTTCGCTCAACTCTTTCTGGGAGATGTGCTTATGCCACGGTAAAGCGCGCTTAAATCCTCGCAAAGCGTCATAGAGCGCCATACCTGCTCCAACATAAGTGCGCTCTTTAAATTTCTCGTGAAGTGGATATAGAAATGAGACTGGCTTAACTAAATGCGGTGCGAGAGTTGTCACCATCAATTCGCGCTCTTGTAGCGCTTCGCGAACTAGTTTGAAGTCGTACTGCTCAAGGTATCGAAGTCCACCATGAATCAATTTTGAAGATTTAGAAGATGTGCCGGCAGCAAAGTCGGACATTTCAACGAGAGCTACTTTTAGTCCTCGCGATGCGGCATCAAGGGCAATGCCGGCGCCATTGATTCCGCCACCAATCACAAGGATGTCGAACTCATCATTTTTCAAAGCGAGCATCGCATCAACGCGTGTACTGGGACTAAGTTCGGAGGATAAAACTCTCACCTGCGTAGGATACGCGCTATGAGATTTATCGGCTCGCTAGACCAGGGCACTTCCTCAACTAGGTTTATAGTTTTTGATGAAGCTGGATCAATAGTTGGTCAACATCAACTCGAACATCGCCAAATTCTTCCCAAGGCTGGATGGGTTGAACATGATGCTGCTGAGATATGGGAGCGAACCAAAGAAGTTATTGGAGGCGCCTTAAAATCCGCCGGAATTAAGGGTGGGGATCTAGCTGGAATCGGAATAACTAACCAGCGAGAAACAACGGTGGTTTGGGATAGGGAAACTGGGAAACCACTTGCCAATGCGATTGTCTGGCAGGACACAAGAACGCAAGAGTTCCTAAATACCTTATCCGAGGAGAAAAAATCAAAAGTTACCCATAAAACTGGTCTAGCGATTGCTCCATATTTCTCCGGTAGCAAAATGAATTGGTTTATAAACAATATTCCCGCCGTCGCAGAAGCGATTGGTGCCGGTAGAGCGCTGATTGGGACGGTTGATTCATGGCTGGTTTGGAACTTAACCGGCGGAATTCATGTAACTGATGTGACAAATGCCAGTCGAACACTTCTCATGGATCTTGAAACGCTTGACTGGGATGAGGAGTTGCTGAAGATATTTGCCATCCCACG
>RGYL01000189.1 GCA_010032085.1 Actinomycetota bacterium | reverse complement strand
CGCCTCGACAAGATTCACCGAAATATTTGCAGCCGCCTTTGCATAATCTGATTTAAGCGGCCCCTTTTTCAATTCTGCGATTGCGCCGGCCATCTCAACACCGGTGGGTCCACCTCCAACTACAGTGATAGAAAAGTTCGTGTCATCTTCAAAGCGACAGAGATCTTCAAACCTGCGCAAGATTGAGGAGCGGATCTCAAGGGCCTCGGAGACACTCTTCATTCCAAGGGCGTGCTCAGCCACACCTTTAACTCCAAAGTCATTTGTTGCCGAACCCATAGCAATAACGAGATAGTCGAAATCAAGTACTTCACTTGAATCAAGCTTTACCGATTTATTCTTATGATCAATCGTTATAGGAGAGCCCATTCGGAATTTGATATTGGTCTTGCGCAGCGCTCCTCTTATGGGATGGGCAATATGGTCCGCGGCAAGGCCGGCGGTCGAGACTTGGTAGAGCAAAGGTAAAAAAGTCTGGAAATTGTGGCGATCTACGAGAGTGACATCTGCGATGGAGTCGAGCGCCTTGGCTGCCGTGAGGCCACCAAATCCCGCACCCAAGATAACTACCTTTGGCCTAGACACCTTCGAAAGTCTACTGTTTAACCATGTCTATCTCGCGCCGAATTCTCGTCACCGGAGCATCGGGCTATGTCGGTGGTCGACTTGTGCGCGCGCTACTTAATGAAGGTCTAACGGTGCGCGTAAATGTGCGCGATAAGAAGAAGATTTCAGGACAGATTTGGGCGAATGAAGTTGAAGTCTCGGTGGGAAATGCAACAAATTTTGAAGAGATGAAGCGCGCCCTCGAAGGCGTGCACACAGCTTTCTATTTGCTCCATTCAATTGGAGTAGGCACCGACTTTGATGAATTAGAAGCAGAGATGGCGCGAAATTTCGCAAAGGCTGCGGAAGCGAGTGGCGTAAAACAAATTGTTTATTTGGGCGGAATAGCTAATGTTGAGAAACAGAGTAAACATCTCGCATCGCGTGCACGTACTGGAGTTGAATTGAGCTCTACCTCAGTTCCGGTTCTAGAGTTACGAGCTGGAATTGTGATTGGTTCGGGTTCGGCATCCTTTGAAATGCTCCGTCATCTAACACATCGATTACCAGTTATGACCACTCCGAAATGGGTTTCGAATCGAACCCATCCAATCGCGATTAGAGATGTGCTCTGGTATTTATCTAATGCGGCAAAGTTAGAAAAACCTGTCTCTGGAATCTTTGATATTGGCGGCCCTGAGATTCTTTCGTACGCAGATATGATGCAGAAGTTTGCTAAGTGTTCTGGTTTGCGCAAGCGCTGGATTATCAAAGTGCCAGTTCTCACGCCAAAACTCTCTAGTCTCTGGATTGGTTTTGTTACACCAGTTCCAACAAGATTGGCACGACCGCTAATCGGATCATTGATTAATGAGACTGTGGCAGATCCAAAGAAAAGCATCGATGCGATCATTCCCAAGCCAGAAGAGGGTCTAATTGATGTAACAACCGCTATCAATCTTGCGCTTTCACGGACTACGAGCAACCAGGTTGAAACCCGTTGGTCAGATGCAA
>RGYL01000188.1 GCA_010032085.1 Actinomycetota bacterium | reverse complement strand
GTTGTAAAGCTAGGAATACTCCACAAAATACGATTATTAGGCTGAGCTGCAAAATTACCGTTATCAAGAGCCAAAATGTGAGCACACTTATGCTGATCGGGAATTTCAGAATGTTCAGTATCCACAATATTAGATTCTGGATGTGCCCAATCCACAGTGAATAAATATTCTCCATGATAAAATTTTTTATTTTTTCCTAAATATTTACCGCGCTGACCTTTTAAAAAATCAAAAACAGTAACACTAGGATAATAACTAAATGAATTCCATAACTGAAGATCTTCGATATTTTGATGTTCCACTTCTCGTTGATGCACAGAATCGCAGCTTCTTCTTTGAAGAAAAGCAGAGATAGGAAGTCTCCAATAGATTGCACCATTGCTAAGTAACGCATGAAACAAGAGTGCACGACCGCTAATACTCCCCAAACCAAATACCACGCAGTCTTCAGTTTCTCCTTGATGTTTTCGTAAGTCATATAAATATTCTCTCCTTATTTTACAGTATATAGGCGGTATATTAGCATTTAAATAAGACATTGAAAGCTATTTTATTGAACCCCAATCATTACCGCATTCAAAATCAACTTTATTAGGTATTTCTAATTTAATTGCTGATTCCATTATTTCTACTATTTGTTTTGCATGGTCATTAGATATGATAGACATTTTAGTCATATCCGCAGCTGATCCTTGTATTAATCTATTTAATGCTTTGTATGTTCCTGCTCTTTTAATTCCAGGACCATATTCTTTTATTGCATCAGCATGTTTTTTAGGAATGCCAGCACCAAAAGTCATTGGCTCCCACATATCAAAGTGACAAAGTCTTCCACCAATTGTTCTTATCTTACCATAATCATCTGCTCTTCTTGATACCGCTTGCATTAATTGTTTTATGAATGGAGCTTTAGCATGATATTGAGCAATTAGTTTTTCTGCTGATTCTTTCATTAAACCTAACTCTGCCATTAATTTATTTTTACCCATACCATACATTAATCCAAGATTAATTGTTTTAGCTTGTGATCTTTCAATACCTGCCATCTTTGCAACTGCTGCATGGAAATCTGCTTCTCCTGCTTCATATGCTTCTGCAATTTCACTAATGCCATCAAGTTTTTGTAGTTTAGCATAATGAATTAATATTCTTGGTTCTTGTTGTGAATAGTCAAATACACCCCACTTGTGATTTTCTTCTGGAATAAATATTGATCTAATCATTGGACCTAATTCTTTATGTCTTACGGGAATCTGTTGTAAGTTTGGATTAGACATTGAGAATCTTCCTGTAACAGTTCCACCATCATCAGATCGTATTTGATTTATATCTGCATGTATTCTTCCGTTGTAAGAATGTTTTACAATCGTATCTATAAAAGTTGTATGGGCTTTGTTTATCTCTCTTGCGTTTGCAATTGATTGTGCAAGTTCATGAGGATGATTTGCTAAAAAGTTTCTAGTAAAACTTGGAGCTCCTGTTTTTTCTGTTTTGTCGTATGGAAGTTTGAGTGCATCAAATGCTTTAGCAATAGATGCTGCAGCCCATAATTCTACATTAACTCCTGTTAACTCCTTGATTTTAAATAA
>RGYL01000187.1 GCA_010032085.1 Actinomycetota bacterium | reverse complement strand
CGTAGTAACTCGCCCCCGGCATAACCGCTCGCTCCTACGACGCCAACCTTCATGGGGCGAGGATACCTATTTATGCATATTTATGCAAACTTATGCATATTTATGCTTTAACTACGAATCTGGGCCCCGCACTCTTTCGTGGCTCGTTCCCCGGCTCGCGCGCGCAACGTTGAAACTTCTTCTGCGGTGAGAGTCCTATCAGGAGCGCGGAAGGTGAGAGTGAATGCAAGAGAAACTTTCTCCTCCCCCTCTTTCGCAAAGCGATCAAAGAGCGCAACGCTCTCGAGTAACTCTCCCCCACCGGCCTTAAGTGCCGCTGCGACTTGGGCCGCCGAGACACTTTGCGGAACGAACATGGAGATGTCCTGGATCGCGGCCGGCATCGGAATGACAGGAAGCGCCGCAATTGGTTTTCGTATCGGAATAGCATCCAGAACTATGGCAAAAAATACGGTTCGCTCGGGTAAACCAAGGGCAGCCGAAATTCGTGGATGTATCTCTCCGGCATGGGCAATGGGCTTTCCATCAACTTGAAATTCCGCGCATCTGCCCGGATGCCAAGGCGCAAGTTCGACTGAGGAGATATTGAATCCAGAAGTAATTTCGGTCAGCAACTCCGTTGTAACTGCTACTGCATCTTGCCAATCGGCGCTGCGCCCCTTACCCCACCATCCGGAGAGTTCGGCCTCACCAGCAATTACGCCTCCGATATGAAGAGACTGGAACGGGACGCTTGCATAAAGACTCTTAATCTCATTAGCGGTGGGTCGCTTCAAAGTATTTATTTTCCTGGGATTTTCGAGTTTTCGGATATCTCGGAATATCAGACCGCTTTCAAAGAGCGCTACGGACTTGGCGCCTCGTGCAAAGTTGCGCGCTGCACTTTCAAGTAGCCCGGGAGATAGATGAGTTCGAAGTAAAGGGCTCTGATCCGAGATTGGGTTTGCTATCTTGAAAGTTTTTGCCCTATCTCCGGTAAAGCCAAATAACTCCATCTGGGATTGATTCACAAATGGATAGTTATGAACTTCAGTAAAGCCCTTAAAAGCTAGGGCGAGTGAGAGCGCCCGGCGACGTTGTTGTAGAGCGGTTAATCCAGTCTTTCCAGATTTTGGAATCTTGCTTGAGGGCAGACGCGATGGAATTCGCTCGTAGCCAAAGTAACGAGCAACTTCTTCGGCATAGTCTGAGAGATGATGAAGGTCGCGTCGCCAAGAGGGCGATGTAATTCTCCATTTCTTACCGTTCTTACTAATTTTGCAGCCAACCGCGGTCAAAGCCTTCGTAATCTCAGCCGGCGAATAAGTTGCGCCAAGAAGTGCCGAAATTCCCTCTGGTGAAATGGTGCTGGTGTCCGGTTTAGGTAGAACTCCCTTACTTGAAGTTCCGTGATATTTGGCTCCACCGAACTCCATCAGAAGTAGCGCAGCGCGGGCCGAAGCAAGTTCAGCCAGTGTCGGATCAACCCCTCGCTCAAATCTTCGCGATGCCTCCGATGAAAGGATGTGGCGACGAGAATTTTGAGCTATCGCAATTGGGTTGAAGTGAGCAGCCTCAAGGGTAATTCTTGAAGTAGAAGTTGTAACTTC
>RGYL01000186.1 GCA_010032085.1 Actinomycetota bacterium | reverse complement strand
AGCAGAGGTAAATTTAAAAACCTATATTCAAGCGATAGAATATCCTCTTTAATAGGTAATGGTTGTTTTGTTTTAAATGAAAAAAAGAATTTTTTTTATAAAAAATTTAACAATACAGAACTTGTAAATTTTAAAAATAGAAAAGATTTATTAAATAAAATTAAATACTATTTAAAAAATAAAAATTTAGCAAAAATTATAGCTAAAAATTGTTATTACAAATATCATTATTTATATAACGCAAAAAAAGTTGTTAAAAAAATTATTACGTTAGATGATTTTTAATTAATAATATCTATAAAGATATTTTATTTAGAGGATTATTTTTGAATAAATTTGTTTCTTTTATATATCTTCTAACCATAGTTGATGACTTATGACCTGTCATATTCATGATACTTTTTTCATCAGCACCGTGATCAGCAGCCACTGTAGCAAATCCAGATCTTAAACTGTGTCCAGAGTATTTTGTATTGTCGAACCCTGCTTTTTGTAAGTATTTTTTAATCAATACAGCAACCATTTTGTCTGAAATATCAAAAATTAAGGAATTTGTTTTACTTTTTATTATCTCTATCCAATTTTTAATGGAAACCACTGGACAAAAGTTTTTATCTTTAAAGTAAGGAATAGCTTTAGTCATACCTTCTCCTGATTGATCAGTTTTTGATCTTTGAATAAAAATTTTTAAACCTTCTTTTGTAAACTCTAAATCATCAAGTTTTATATTGACTAATTCAGACCTTCTAAATCCACCAGCAAATCCCACTAATATTAAAGCTTTATTTCTAATTTTTTTAATCTCATTCTTTTCTGTAGATTCTATTGTTTTTATAATTTCTTTTAATTCATTAATTAAAATTGGTTTTTTTGATTTTTGAAATACACCTAATTTTCTTTGTATCCCCATGAAGTTTTCTATGATTAGAGGGTGTTTAATGTCTATATAGAAACCTTTTATTTTATGAACTACACTAATAGAGGCTAATCTACGTTTTAATGTACTTACTTTTGAAATTGATGATAGGTGGGTTATGTAAAACGAAACAATTTTGGGATCAGCTGGCAAAGATTTGAAGTTATTTTTTTTACAAAAATTTGAAAAATCTTTAAAATCAGACTTATAAGCTCTTATTGTATTTAGAGATTTTGAGGATTTAATATTATTTAAAGTTTCTAATTCTATTGAAACAATATCTTTAACTAAATCTGACATAAATTTCCGATAACCATTAATTATCGGAACTATTAATACAACTATAAATTTATGTCAATATCATCAAAAATAGCTATTTATTATTATCAATGCTTCTTAAATTCGATGACTTTGAGATTAAACTTAACCTAGATAACTCTCAAACAGCGCTTAAATTAGCCAAATTAAACTCATTTAAGGCCCAAATAAACACTTGGGGAGAGGAAATATACTTCGAGACAGCTAATCTAGGCATTAAACCGGATATAAACGCTAGAGATATAGTCATTTTTGGTGAAGCTGCTTATTGGTGTGAGGGTCATTCAATAGCTATTGGCTTTGGAAAAACACCAGTTTCAATAGAAAATGAGATTAGATTAGTCTCAAAAGTCAAT
>RGYL01000185.1 GCA_010032085.1 Actinomycetota bacterium | reverse complement strand
AAACGTTCTCTATGACAGCTACCTCGGGGTGATTTTGATTCACGTTGCCCTCCAGGTCGGATTTGCTACTTTCGTGATGTCTTCATATATGAAGACCATTCCGAAGGAGATTTCCGAGTCAGCTATGGTTGATGGGGCTTCGGTCTTTAGGCATTACTGGAATGTGATTTTGCCGCTGCTTCGCCCACCTCTAGCAGCGTTATCGGTGCTTATGACGACTTGGATTTATAACGAGTTTTTCTGGGCGATTGTGCTTATCAAGAGCGATAGCAAGCGTCCGATTACTTCAGCCCTTGGCAGGTTGCAGGGAGAGTTCGTCACAGATTTCAATCTCTTGGCTGCTGGTGCGATTATGGCGGCGCTACCGACTTTGATTATCTTCTTTATTTTGAAGCGCCAGTTCGTCTCCGGTTTGACGCTCGGTTCAACAAAGGGTTAAACAATTCGAAAGTTAATCATCGATACTGATATTGGTAGCGATGTTGATGATGCGATGGTGTTATGCGCACTTCCATCTTTGGGTGGTTTTGAGTTAGTCGGAGTTACCTGTGTTTATGGTGATGTCGAGTTACGTGGGAAGATCGCGCTTAGTTATTTAGGTGGCCGTGGCCCGGTTTATTTGGGTGAGAGTGAGCCGATATCGGGTTTAGCGCCTTGGCACTCGGGGTTAGAGGGAAGTCTGCTTGGGGATTTAAATGGATATCGGGCGGTTGATGGCGGAGTTGATTTCTTGATTGATAAGTCATTGGAGTTGGCCGGCTCACTTGAGATTCTTGCGATTGGACCGCTTACCAATATTGCAACGGCGATTATCCGTGATGCTGATTTTGCTTCGCGGGTCAAGGCTTTGTATCTGATGGGTGGGGATTTTGCGCGGGAATTTGCCGAGCATAATTTCAAATCAGATGTAAAAGCGGCCGAGGTTGTTTTTGGCTCGGGGATAAGAGTTGATGTGATGCCGCTGAACATAACGCGCCAGGTTGCGATTGAGATCGAGGCTTTTGATTTCTTAGGTGAAACAAATTTGGGTAAAGAGATTCGCCAATGGGCGGCGCATAAATCACTTGCTTTTAATAATCCCCATGATTTGATGGCGTTATTGATGTTTGCCGAGCCGTCGTTATTTGAGTTAAGCGATTTTGGAAGTGTGAGCGTTAGTGATGCGGGGATAAGCAAGCATCGCTTTTTGACCGAGGGAAAGCAGCGAGTTGTCGTGGGGCTTGATGTTGCCGGGGTGAAGCGACGAGTGCTTGAGGTGTTAAGCGGCTCAATAATTTAACTCTTGTTAGATTGCTGAGAGTACTTTTCCACAGATCGCGGATTCTTATGAGTTTTTGTCATGGGTTCGATTTACCTTTTGCCCACTTGCCAAGTAATTGCTATGTATATACAATGTGCGCACAGGAGGAATATGACAACGAACACGACCCTCAATGTGAGAATTGAGGAAGAGGTTAAAGTCAAAGCATCGAGAATTCTTGAAGCTTCGGGCTTAACCGCGTCGAGTGCGGTACGACTATTCCTTTTGCGCGTTATAGAAGACGAAGCTCTCCCATTCGATTTACCGCGGCCAAACGCAAAAACTCGTCGG
>RGYL01000184.1 GCA_010032085.1 Actinomycetota bacterium | reverse complement strand
AGGAATGTTGGGTTAAAAGCGATATCAATTGCCTCACCTTCATAAATAATTTCTAACTCTTCTGTTGCTTGGGCGTCGTCTCCAGTGCCAGCTTCGAGTTGTAGAGAGTTGTTTTTAAACTTCAAACGAAGGGGCACTGTTTTATCGGTAACTAGGGCAACCCTGCGAACAGAGTCGAGAAGTTTTGCTACCTCGATTACCGCTGTCGCAATACTTTCTGAGGGGAGTAGGTGGCGATATGGAGGGAAGGTCCCATCAAGTTGACGGGAAGTCATTGTTTTTGCCTCACTTGCAAAGCCCACTAGCCGTTCATTACTTGTGGTTGGAGCAATTGCAACAGTCACGGTTTTAGTGTTTGCAATTGTGCGAGCTGCTTCAGCAAGAGTGCGGGCACGAAGCAGGGCCGAGGTTGTTATTTCTGGATCGTTAGGAGTCCAATTAATTTCTCTCACCGCGAGCCGATATCTATCTGTCGCAGCTAAGGTGATTGATTCTTTATTTATATCTACATGAATTCCGGTAAGTGTTGGGAGTGAATCGTCTTTACCGGCAGCTATCGCAACTTGGTTTACGGCGGTTGCAAAAATTTCACTTGGGACAGTCCCGGAGGTTTCTGGAAGATTCGGCAGGTTTGGGTATTCATTTATTGGAAGTGTTGGGAGAGTAAATTTTGCGGAGCCTGCGGTTACTAAAACTCTTGTTCCATCTAGATTAAACGAGACAGGTTTATTGGGAAGATTTTTAGAGATCTCAGATAGAAGTCTTCCAGGAACTAATACTCGTCCTGTTTCTTTAATGTCGGCATTGAAAGAGGATTTTGCAGAGGTTTCTAAATCTGATGCTGAGAGGGTTACTTCTTTCGAGGCATCAATAACTATTCCAAGTAGCGCGGTCATAATCGGTCTTGTTGAAAGACTTCGCGAAACCCAATTAACTGAATCCGTTAAAACAGAACTATCTACCGTGAACTTCATATTTTTGAGCCTATCGTTTTTGATTGTGGGCGAGGTACGCTCACAAACCATTCTTTAGTTATAGAGTTATTAGTAATAGGTAGAGAGTGAAACTGTGGGAAAGTATTAAAAACGCAGTTCACACGCTTGTTTTTATTCACTTCCCTACCCTTTCTTCTGTGTGCAACATGTGGGTTATTTGTGGAGTGTGGGGGTTGGGCTTTATCCTCAAAAACCCATCCACCAGTTATCCACAGATATCCACAGGTTATCCCCAACCGGGGACTTATGCCTTGGACTGCTGTTTTATCCGGTTTGTGAGCTCGGTGACCTGGTTAAAGATCGACCGACGCTCAGCCATTAATTGACGGACTTTTCGGTCGGCATGCATCACTGTTGTGTGATCGCGGCCGCCAAAAGTTTGGCCAATTTTTGGAAGCGAGAGTTCGGTTAGTTCTCTACACAAATACATAGCTATCTGCCTTGCATTTACAAGAACTCGCGAGCGAGAAGTTCCACATAAATCATCGATAGTTAGGCTGAAGTAAGCAGCAGTTTGAGCCATTATTGTCGCGGCAGTTATCTCAGGCGCTGTCTCATCAGGAATCAAATCTTTAAGAACAATTTCCGCCAAGTTCATATCAACTGCTTGTCGATTCAAAGAGGC
>RGYL01000183.1 GCA_010032085.1 Actinomycetota bacterium | reverse complement strand
GTTGTAGCCGCCAATGTGGATCAATTAGTGATTGTCATTGCTGCTGCCGATCCAACTCCTCGCTTGGGATTTGTAGATCGCTGTTTGGTTATTGCATACGACCAAGGAATCGAACCAATCATCGTGGTCACGAAGTGCGATCTAGCAAATCCCGATGAATTTCTATCCGCCTATGGCGCCCTAGAAGTTGCAACTTTTAAAACTGCAGTAAAGCAAAGTTCGGATTTAGATGGGCTACGCAAAAAGCTAACATCGAAGCGTTCGGTTTTGATTGGCCATTCCGGCGTTGGAAAGTCAACCCTCTTCAATGCCCTGCTGGGAAGTGAGGCGCGTTTAACCGGCGATGTGAATCTTGCTACCGGAAAAGGGCGTCACACTTCATCGAGCGCGTATGCCGTTGAGTTCGAATCCGGAGGATGGATTATCGATACCCCCGGAGTGCGCTCATTTGGGTTAGAACATATCGATCGATCAAGAGTTATTGGGGCATTCGCCGAATTGGCATCACTCATTGCAAATTGCCCAAAACGCTGTTCGCATGATGAGCCAAGTTGTGCCTTAAATTCCAGCGCCGATGATTCGCAGGTGAGCCAGCGCATATCAGGTCTCCGTCGAATCCTCGCCGCAAGTTCGCAACCTATAACCTAAGGCTATGCGCGCATACCCTGGAGATATCAACTCTGATATCGAATTAATGAAGCGCCTTGCTGATGTGAGCGATGAGATTTCCCTAGATAGATATAGCGCGCAAGATTTAAAAATTGAGACCAAACCAGATTCAACTCCGGTAACTGATGCCGATCGCGCCGTTGAATTAAAGATTCGCGAGTTACTTAAAGCAGAGCGACCAAAAGATCTAGTTGTAGGTGAAGAATTTGGAAGGCCAGATGTAATTTCTCCAAATTCTCGCTATTGGGTTATTGATCCGATTGATGGCACGAAAAACTTCTTACGGGGCGTTCCGATTTGGGCGACGCTAATTGGACTCGTCCACCGAGATGCTGCTGGTAAAGATGAAATTGTGGCGGGCATTGTTAGCGCTCCCGCGCTATTTCGAAGATGGTATGCCGCTCTTGGATTTGGAGCATTCACTGAAGTTAATGGCGGAATAGCAACCCAGATATACGCCTCTAAAGTTTCAAACCTTAAAGATGCTTCGCTCTCATTCTCAGATCTTGCCGGTTGGGGCGAGCGCAAGGGGAGTTACTTAAATTTCATGGAGAAAGTTTGGCGAGTGCGTGGGATCGGAGATTTCTGGTCGCATATGTTGGTCGCAGAGGGCGCGGTTGATATTGCTGCTGAGCCATCACTTGCGCTCTGGGACATGGCTCCCCTTGCCATTATCGTCGCTGAGGCGGGTGGAATTTTCTCTGATCTAGATGGAAGTGTTGGTCCTTTTGGTAAAAGTGGAGTCTCGGCAAATCGCTCGCTACATCCACTATTTCTCGGTTCAATAAATGAGCCGGGCAATTCCCAGAGCGGAAATTAAATGTCTCAAAATCTTGAGAAACTAGAGCTGGAGCAGATTGATCTTGATGTCGGAGGTATGACCTGTTCATCTTGTGTGGCAACAGTAGAGCGTTCACTAAATAAAGTGCCCGGCGCAAAAGCAACGGTGAA
>RGYL01000182.1 GCA_010032085.1 Actinomycetota bacterium | reverse complement strand
TGACTTTGGCGCAGATCCCTCCGAAGCGATTGGAACTGATATTTGGATGATGAATTTGGATTCATTCACATATGCAAATGCCAAAGCGAACGGGTCGATGACGTTAACGCCTGGAAAAACTACGACGCTCTACTCGGGTAATGTCTCAATTTCAGCCTCGGCATCGAGCCCTAATTCTGCGCTGGTGAGAATCGAGCGGAAAGAATCAAGTTCCCTTAAAGGCAAGCCACTTCTTACCGTTGCATCAACTTGGCGCTCCCCAGACACCCAAGTACTTGATGATTCGTATGCCAACTCAGTAGGTGGAGTTTCTGAGTATGAGATTCGAATTGACGGCGAGGCTAGAAAAGTTGTTGCTTCAGAGATTGGAAGTTGGCAGCCCACATATTTAAATCCGTTTACCGCTCCGAAAATATTGAAAGTTCGCGACCTTCCAGAAGGTGAGTATGAATTAACGCTTCGGGTCCGAGATCTTGCGGGGGTATGGAGCCCGTGGTCGGATCCATCGAAGGTAAATATTGACCGCGCTTATCCGCTTGCTGGCGGAACGGTGAAGTTATCTGATTATCGCGCCGCTTCCGTCGGCGTCGAATTAACTGATTTTCGCGATGAAGGTTCCGGACTTTGTGCAACAGAATTAGTGAATCCGGAAGGCTGGATTCTTTCAAAGAGTAAGGCGAAGAGTAAGCCGGTAATGGAGTTTCTAGTCGGAAGTGCGAAGGCAAAACTTCAGACCTTTGATTGCTTGGGAAATGGCCGGCGCGCTGAAGTAAGTTCAAAGATAACTATTACTCCAACTTCAAAGCTCAAGAAGAGTGGTCGACTAAGCGCTGTTTCGAGTTTGCCTCAAGGTTCCTTGAAGTGCACCGGGACTTGTACTTTGTATGCGACAACGCGCGGCGTTGTGGCACCGATTGTTGCGGCGGGCGCTGTTGATATGACAATCAAGGGTTCAACGGTCTCAAATATTCAAGCGAATAAGCGTGGTGAGCGATTTGATTTAGTCGGTAGAGATGCTGGTACGCGCCTAACGAGTGTAAAGATCTCTGGAAAGAATTTCACATTGATTGGCGTAGCAAGCGCTGAAGTCTCAATTTCGAAATTTGTTGATACCGAGCGCCCAGTTCGACTCGTTGACAATTCTTTAGATGATGCAGCACAACAGGCCTTAGACAAGTACGGATTTACCGCAGAAGATTTCACGGCTGAGTGGGGCGTCTTTCCCATGGGGCGCGGTACGACGCTTGAGGATCCAACCCTGGATTTATGTAGCTCAGATTTTCCATCGGAGTTAGACCGCAAAGAGCGCCGCCAAATTGCAGTCTCAAAATCGGGTAATCCTTATCTCTTTTTATCGAGTGAAACAGTTCGCTACAAAACTATTGCAGCCGGGGAGAAAGCTTTAGCAGAAGTGAAAAAGAGTTACGCAAATTGTGTGAAGAATAGTGGCGGAGTTGAGCGCGATGGCTCATTCACCAAATATGAATTCCTTGAAGTCCCTGAGAACTTATCAAGATTAGTTCCGGAAGCTAATCGGGTTGTGGTTCACGCAAAGATTGGCGAGGGAGAATCTGCACGCTATTTATTCGGTATTTATCAATATAAAGGCGAGATGTTTAC
>RGYL01000181.1 GCA_010032085.1 Actinomycetota bacterium | reverse complement strand
GAACTTGTTATGTAGTGACCTTAACGCTCTGGGTAAGTTTTTGCTTCCCTAATTCCTCAAAATTGCCCCGTGTTCGCTCAGGGCAGATAACTATTCGCTCTTCGCCTCAACCGCTGGCTTGGGAGCAAGTTTCGATAGGTCCACTTCGCGACCTGAGGCATCTTTAATCTTCACACGCTCAAGGACAACAGCAAGCGCTTTTGTCCGCGCAACTTCTGCCATAAGCGCCGCGATTTGGCCGCCTTCGGAAATCTGCTTTGCGAATTGATCAGGAGACATTCCATAGCGCGCCGCTGTGCGAATCAAATACTCTGTTAATTCCGCCTCGGTTACCTGGACTTCCTCAGACTTAACTATTGAATCTAGTAGGAAATCTCCCCTAATTGAGCGCGTAATCTCTTCAGTTACTTCATTTCTGTGGGTCTCATCCTCAAGGCGATTTTCCTTTTCAAGATGATCATTAACTTCATCCTTCACGAGTTGCTCCGGAACTAAAACTTCAACGGTATCTAATAGATGGGTGAGGAGTTTGTCGCGGGCCTGGGTTCCTTGTTCTAGAGATTTCAAACGCTCCAAGCGTTCACGTGCATCTTTCTTCAATTCATCTAATGTCTCGAATTCACTCGCCAACTTGGCAAACTCATCATTCAAATCAGGTAGCTCGCGCTTCTTGACCGCCTTAAGAGTTACCGTGACTTCTCCGGTATCGCCCTCTTTCATTCCTACCAATTGAGTGTTGAATGTCTTGCTCTCATCAACCTTCATTCCTTCAAGGGCAGCATCAAGTCCATCAATCATCCGATTTGATCCGACTTCGTAGGAAATTCCGTTAGCTGTTCCGCCCTCAACTTCTTTGCCATCTAGCTTGGCTACTAAATCTATAGTTACAAAGTCTCCCGAGGCAGCGTCTTTTTCAACAGTTGTCAACGTGCCAAAACGAGTCCTTAAAACTTCAACCTGGTCATCAACATCTTTATCAGTCACAACCACATCATCAACGCTTAGTTCTATTGAAGAGAAATCAGGAAGAGTAACTTCGGGACGGATATCAACTTCGACTTCGAATTTAACAACTTCATTATCTTTCAACTCTTTGATATCAATGGATGGTCTTCCCACGGCAAGAACATCGTGCTCACGTGCCGCCTTCGAATAAAAGTCAGGCAATCCATTATTGATTGCTTCATTCAAAACTGTGCCACGACCAACTCTTTGGTCGATAAGTTGGCGAGGGACTTTTCCTTTTCTAAAACCCGGGATTGATACTTGATGAGCGAGAGTTTCGTAAGCGACTGAGACGTGAGGTTCGAGATCCTTGAAGTCAACATCAATGATGATGCGCACCCGTGTTGGCGAAAGGCTCTCGACAACGCTCTTCACGGGACTCCTGACTTTATATTTGAATATTCCTGGTCGGGGCGGAGGGACTCGAACCCACGGTCTTCTGCTCCCAAAGCAGACGCGCTAGCCACTACGCTACGCCCCGCGACGTAGACGGCTTAGTCTAGATGAAGAATTCACAACTGTTTACCTGAGCCGATAACCTTTGCCCCCTTAGGACTTTTAAGCCCTAAGGAAGCAATAAATGCGGATGTTGCATAATGGTAGTGCTTCAGCCTT
>RGYL01000019.1 GCA_010032085.1 Actinomycetota bacterium | reverse complement strand
CGAATTGGTGGAAGTATTGAGATGCAACCATTTATAGCTCAATGCGAAGCGGCGCTAGGAAATGCAAGAAAAGCCCTAGAAATAGCCGGTTCGGTTGATGAGAAGAAATTGAGCAAAGCCGGGCGCGTGGAATTAAGGATTGCGGCGGCCAAAGCTCGCCAGATATTGGGTCAAAATGAAGCGGCGGTAGTAACGCTTCGCTGTAGCGAGCTAAACGAATCTGGAGCTTTATGGAGCAAGCGCCTACATCTTGCCTATCGTGATGCGCTTCTTGCAAATGGTCTTATTGGGGAAGCGAAAGATTTCGAAAAGAGATTTCCACAGAGTTTTGATTTATCCAACGATTAAGTCATCGCCTTAATGCAGGATTCTCCTTCCGACGAAAACGTGCTCAATTAAGCCCATTTTCGTCTCTAAGAATGGAGAGCTTCTTGCGCTACCTAAATAAAGTGAATCTAGTAGGACGTATAAGTGAGTCGGCTAAAGAGAAAACTTTGCCGAGCGGTGATGTGTTAGTCGAGTTCCGACTAATTATTGAGCGAGATGATCGAGAAGGTGTGGATACCCTTGATATCGCCACGTGGCCGGCACAACTGAAGAAGCGGGCTTTGAAACTAGAAGAAGATCAATGGGTTGGAGTCAAAGGAGTTCTAAGACGAAGGTTTTGGAAGACTCCGACTGGAGTAGCAAGCCGCTGGCAGGTTGAAGCGCGCGAGATAACTCGGCTTTAGGTACCTTTACGCCATGGCAAATGATCTCTTTTCAGCGCTCCGTACATATCTGATGAAGCTCGGTAATGGTGAGAAAACCCCTCAAGAACTAGCGGCGGCGCTAAATGTTTGGGCACGCGAGAGTGGTGAGGCGATCAAGCTGAAGATTGAAGAGGAAGTGAAAAGAAACGTATCTCGAATGGGTTTTGCCAAGGCAAGTGATCTGAAGCGGTTGGAGCGGGAAGTTATGGAGCTCAAATCCTTGATCAAGGGTAAGGCGAAAATTGCGCCCAAGAAGAGCGCCTCCAAAAAGAGTTCTAAGCCGAGCAAAAACAATTCGTCGAGCAAGAAAAAGAGCAAGTAATGACCAATTCAAACTCGGAAAATCTCGACCGCATTTCAAATATCAAGCGGAAAGTTAATGAGATTGGACTTGCGCCCCTTGATGAACATGGCGCAAAGTTTGAAGAGGTAAATCAGGACCTTACAGATGCACTCGCATCTGTTGAGGGAATCTCAAATCCACAGTAACGCGTTCTCCTCGCGCGATGAGAAATCGACTAGATGCTGAATTAGTAAGAAGAAATTTGGCGCGCTCGCGCGAACATGCGCAAGATTTAATTGAGCGAGGCTTTGTGAAGGTCGGGGGATTGCCGGCAAATAAATCGGCCTCCCAAGTAGATCAAGAGGTATCAATAACGGTAGAACTTCCGGGCGAGGACTTCGTTTCTCGAGGCGGGCATAAATTGGTAAGCGCGCTAGATGCCTTCTCTGACGTAAACGTTGAGGGAAAACGGTGCCTTGACGCCGGTGCATCAACAGGTGGTTTTACCGATGTGTTGTTAAAGCGCGGGGCTGGAAAAGTTGTTGCTGTTGATGTTGGCTATGGCCAACTTGCTTGGTCGTTGCAGCAAGATAAACGAGTCGAAATTCATGACCGGACAAATATCCGAGAAATCTCAATTGAGAAAATTGGTGGTGAGGTTGATTTAATCGTTGCGGACCTATCTTTTATCTCCTTGAAGACTGTTCTACCCGCACTTGTATCGATAGCGAAGGAGAGCGCGGACCTGCTCTTGATGGTCAAGCCACAATTTGAAGTCGGCAGAGAGCGCCTTGGCGCCGGTGGAGTGGTGCGTGAACCCGAGTTACGTGAGGAAGCGGTGATGGAGGTTGCGGCTAAAGCGTCAGAACTTGGCTTGGGAGTCCTTGGGGTAGTCGCTAGTTCATTGCCCGGGCCCTCTGGAAATGTGGAATATTTCCTCTGGTTGAAACGAGGTGCGCCTACCCTTAGGCGCGAGGCGGTAACTGAAGCGATTAGGAAAGGGCCAAAATAAATGACACGCAGCGTCATTCTCGTCCTTCATCCTTCGCGACCTGAAGCCCACGATTGGGCTGCGAAAGTTGTGCGTGATTTAAATTCACGAATGATAGATGTCTTCACTGCAAGTGAGATTGCTATTGACGGTGCAAAGCGAAAAACAGAGCAAGAATTAAAGAACTCTGTAAGGGATTCTGAGTTGGTATTGGTACTAGGTGGCGATGGAACGATTTTGCGAGGAACGGAGATTGCGCATGGAAGCGATGTTCCCGTGCTAGGAGTAAATCTCGGACATGTCGGCTTTCTCGCGCAGATTCAGCGTCCGAGTATCGAATCTTTGGTTGATGCAATCGATAAGAAGCTTTACAAAACGGAGCGACGAATGACCCTCTCCTACAAAATAGAACGCAAAGGTGTGCTTGTAGGTGAAGGTTGGGCTCTAAACGAAGTTGCTATCGAGCGAAATACCGAATCGATGATTGAGCTTTTTGTGCAAATTGATCATCGACCACTTTCACGGTGGGGCTGCGATGGAGTTATATGCGCGACGCCGACCGGCTCGACAGCCTATGCATTCTCAGCCGGCGGACCTGTTGTTTGGCCCGATGTTGAGGCCTTGGTTCTTCTCCCATTAGCCGCTCACGCCCTTTTCTCTGATCCAATGGTTGTCTCGCCTGAATCTGAAATTGCGATAGATGTTGAAAGTGATACCGGCGTTATTTCTGCGGATGGGTTAAGAAAATTTCAACTGAATTCGGGCGACCGAGTACTAATGACGAGCGAGAAGACCTTTGTCTCTCTAGCCCTGCTTGAGGATGTCTCATTTACAGATCGATTGGTTGCAAAATTTAAGTTACCTGTAGACGGGTGGCGTGGTGAGTGAAGCGACTAACAAGAGTCGCTCTCGACTAGAAGAGATCTCGATCCGGAGTCTCGGCGTTATTGATAGCGCAACCATTGAATTTTCACCTGGGCTAAATGTGATCACCGGAGAAACCGGAGCCGGGAAAACGATGGTCATTACCGCCCTTTCGTTGGTTCTCGGCGGGAAAGCAGATTCAGATCTGATTCGACGAGGAAGTGATCGCCTTTCCGCTAGCGGTCGGTTCACTTTGCCCAAGGCATTGCCAAGTGCACTGGAGAAAATAATCGAAGAACAAGAATTAGAGATTGAAGAGTCAGAGATCCTCTTGACCCGAACAGTTAATCAAGATGGTAAAAGTAGGGCTCAACTTCAAGGACTTCCAACAACTGCAACGATACTTTCAAATCTTGCAAACGAGTTAATTGAAATCCATGGACAGCACGGAACGTTACAGCTAAGTAAACCAGCCAAACAGCGTGAGATGCTAGATGCTTTCGGTGGCTCGCAAACTCAAGAAGCGTTAGAAAAATATCAAGAAGTGTTAGCCGCATATAACGAAATCAAGAATCGAATCCGCGAACTCCAAAAAGTAGCGAAAGATAAAGACCAAGAACTGGAAGAACTCGCTTCCCTAGTTTCTGATAGTGGAAAATTAAAACCGAAACTGGGGGAGTTGACGACCGTTGAGATTGAGATTAACCGACTTGAGAGCGTCGAGGAGATTCGTCAATCTATAACCGGTGCAGCTGGGGCTTTAGATGGCGAGGAGAACGGTTCGTTAGCGTTGTTAAACCAAGTTCGTCGCTTGATTGCCATTGCTGGGCGAAAAGATCCAAAGATAGAAGCGCTCATTTCTCGGATAGATGAGGCGTTTTACTCTCTGTCAGATATCTCAAGTGAGTTGAGCAATTACCTTGATTCCCTTGCGGCTGACCCGATGCGGCTAGAAGAGCTAATTAACCGACGAGTTGGGCTGCGTAACTTTGCAAAGCGTTACGGCGCAGGAGCAGACTTAGATGAATCGCTGGGCTCTGCGATAGAGCGCGCCGGGCAAGCGGAAGAGCGAATCTTAGATCTTAAAGGTGGCGAAGATCGGATTGCATCTCTCAAAAGAGAAGAGAAGGAAATATTGAAGCAACTCATTGCAGCATCAACTTCACTTTCTAAACTTCGTGCTCAATGCGCCGTTTCTCTAGACTCGAAGGTCACGAAGGAACTCCAGGCGCTCGCGATGCCTAAGGCAAGCTTCAAATGCGCCGTTACTCCTGCCGAGAATCTCTTAGAAGAAGCTAATTTCGGAGCGTTTGGCAATGATGAAATTGAAATGCTCTTCGCGGCGCATGCGGGAGGGGAGTTATTGCCAATTTCAAAAGCTGCAAGTGGGGGCGAACTCTCACGATTGATGTTGGCGCTGGAAGTTGTTGTTGCCGAAACTTCTCCAAAAGGAACTTATCTCTTTGATGAAGTCGATGCAGGAATCGGCGGAAAGGCAGCGCTTGAGGTGGGCAAACGCTTAAAGAAATTGGCTCAGTTCTCCCAGATAATCGTGGTTACGCATTTACCTCAAGTTGCAATCTGGGCTGATAATCATTTGCGAGTTTTTAAAGACAGTACCGGCTCAATCACAGAAAGTTCAATTTCAAAGGTGGAGGCAGCAGAGCGAGAATTGGAAATTGCTCGAATGCTCTCTGGGCTGGAAGAGTCAGAACACGCCCAAGAGCACGCTCGCGAGCTTTTGGATTTAGTAAAAGGTTAAACGGCTGATAAGTTAGCCCTCCATGACCGCCCCTCATGTGACAAAGCATCTTTTTGTCACCGGCGGAGTCGCCTCAAGTCTTGGCAAGGGTTTAACTGCATCAAGCCTTGGTCGCCTGCTACGAGCACGTGGCCTGAGAGTCACGATGCAAAAGCTAGATCCATATATAAATGTTGATCCGGGAACGATGAATCCATTTCAGCACGGCGAAGTTTTCGTAACTGAGGATGGAGCGGAGACGGACCTTGATATCGGCCACTATGAACGTTTTTTGGATACCAATCTTCATGGCTCCGCAAATGTCACAACAGGCCAGGTTTATTCCAGAGTAATTGCGCGGGAGCGTCGGGGGGAGTATCTCGGCGATACGGTGCAGGTAATCCCGCATATAACCAATGAAATAAAGGACAGAATCCGGGCGATGTCGGCCCCAGATATTGACATCGTCATAACTGAAGTCGGTGGAACAGTTGGCGACATTGAATCACTTCCATTTCTAGAGGCGGCGCGTCAGATTCGCCAGGAAGTTGGACGGGAGAATGTCTTTTATCTACATGTTTCTCTCGTTCCGTATATAGGTCCTTCCGGGGAATTGAAAACCAAGCCGACTCAACACTCGGTTCAGGCACTTCGCTCAATCGGTATTTCACCTGATGCAGTAGTTCTGAGGTCAGATCGGGAGATACCGATTACTGTAAAGAAGAAGATTTCTTTGATGTGCGACGTTGATCAAGAAGCCGTCGTCGCAGCTGTTGATGCCCCTTCAATTTATGAGATTCCTAAAGTTCTTCATAGAGAAGGACTTGATGCCTATATCGTGCGCCGCCTCGGACTTCCTTTTCATGATGTTGAGTGGGCTGAATGGGATGACTTGCTTACCCGGGTGCACAATTCTTCAACAACGGTTCGAGTTGGTTTAGTTGGTAAGTACGTCGATCTGCCCGATGCCTATCTTTCGGTAACTGAAGCGCTGCGCGCTGGCGGCTTTGATAACCGCGTGAAAGTAGAAATCAAGTGGGTGGTAAGTGACAATTGCGAGACACCAGCTGGCGCCGCTAAGGAACTTGGCGATGTTGATGCCATTTGCGTTCCTGGTGGATTTGGTGTCCGAGGTATTGAAGGAAAAGTTGGCGCACTTAAATATGCCCGTGAAGAGAAAATTCCAGCGCTCGGCCTATGTCTTGGTCTGCAATGTATGGTGATTGAGGCAGCGCGTAACCTAGGTGGAATCGCAGGAGCAAATTCAGCCGAATTCGAACCCACAACAGCCCACCCAGTCATTGCAACTATGGCTGGACAGGAGAAAATCGTGGCGGGCCAGGCTGATATGGGTGGAACAATGCGACTTGGCTCCTATAAAGCCAATCTCGCTAAGGGTTCAATTGTGGCAAGTGTCTACAAGAGTGAAGAAGTGTCAGAACGCCACCGCCATCGCTATGAGGTTAACAATAAATATCGCGAGCAGATTGCTAAATCAGGTTTAATTTTCAGTGGAGTTTCTCCTGATGGAGAATTAGTTGAATTCGTGGAGCTTCCGAGAGAGGTTCATCCTTATTATGTTGGCACTCAAGCTCATCCAGAATTTAAGTCTCGCCCAACGCGGCCCCATCCACTATTTAGTGGATTGATTAAGGCTGCTCTCTCTCGTGGAAAATAGCGCACGTCTTCAAAGCTTTCTTGGTCATCTTGGTGTTGAACGAGGTTTAAGCAAAAACACCATATCTTCATATCGAAGAGACCTAGAGAAGTTGCTGCGATTCCTGGAGTCTAAAGAAATCGATATTGCAAAAGTAAATGTAGAAAATCTACGTGAATTTATTGCGTCACAACGGGGAGCTGGACTCAGCGAATCCTCGCTTGCTCGCTTGACCGTAGCTATTCGAAGTTTCTTTAAGTTCCTAAGCAGAGATCAAGGACTGAGTGACATCGCTCGTGAACTTCTTCCCCCTTCGATTCCAAAGCGCCTTCCGAAAGCTTTAACTATTGATGAGATCAATGCCCTACTAAACGCTCCAGGTGATGATGGTTTAGGAATACGGGATCGGGCTCTACTTGAACTGCTTTATGCAACCGGCGCTCGGGTGAGTGAAGTCGTTGCTCTCAATGTTGATGATCTTAAATTGAATGACGATTCCATAACCACGCTTCGACTAGTGGGCAAGGGGCGAAAGGAGCGAATTGTTCCTATGGGTAGTTTTGCCAGAAAGGCCCTAGATCAGTATTTGACACGAGTTCGCAGGAGTCTGCTTCAGCGAAGTGAATCTGCACTTTTCTTGAATTCTCGCGGTGGCAGGCTCTCTCGCCAAAGCGCTTGGGCGATTGTCCTGGATGCAGCAAAAAGGGCCGGGATTAGCAGGGAAATATCACCCCATGCACTACGACATTCCTTTGCAACGCATCTTCTTGACGGAGGAGCGGACATACGAGTGGTGCAAGAGCTGCTTGGCCACGCTTCTGTAACAACTACTCAGATATATACCCTTGTAACTATAGATAAATTGCGCGAAAGTTACGCGAGCGCACATCCTCGTGCTCGATAGTTAGCGACCGCGCAATCTTCGAGCGATGATTGATTGATCGCCCTTGGATTCAAGATCTGCAATAACGATTGAGAGAGCCTCGCGCACAATGCGACCACGATCAACAGCAAGTCCTAAATCTCCACGTAAGTGAAGTCGCGCCTGCTCCAAATCAAACAACTCTTCCGGAGATAAATAGACAGTGATCTTTTCATCATGTTTCTCTCGCCCCGATGGTCCTTTATCGATTCCTGCGGGACGGCGACGTGGTGTTTGTCGGACACCGGAAGACTTTGGTTGAGATTTTGCTGCCGCGGTAGTGGTGGGGCGATTTGTATGCACAACTTCTTCCGTTGCTTCAACCTGATCAGGAACGGCACTTAAAGTGGTCTTTCGAAAGAGCTCATCTGCTCCTGGCAGACTGATTCTTCTAGTCATCGCACACCTCCATTTGCGATTAATTCACGGGCAAGTCGACGATAAGAAGCTGCGCCGACCGAGGAACTTGCATAAGAAGTAATCGGTTCTCCGGCCACCGTAGTTTCGGGGAATCGCACCGTGCGAGCAATAGTGGTATCGCAAACCTTGTTTGGAAAGGCTTCACTAATGCGTTCTAGTACTTCCCGGCTATGAACTGTTTTGCGATCGAACATCGTTGGAAGGATGCCTAGGAGTTGGAGATCAGGATTGGTGTTTAGTTGGACTTTCTTGATGATGTCATCAAGGAGGGCAACCCCACGAAGGGCAAAGTACTCGCACTCAAGAGGAACCAAGACCCAATGAGAGGCCGTTAGCGCATTAACTGTTAGAAGTCCGAGAGAGGGTTGGCAATCAATCAGAATTACATCGTAGAAATCAAGAACGGGGTTGAGAATCCGTTTCAACACTTTCTCACGCGCGATAACGTTTACGAGGCCGCCTTCAGCGCCCGCTAGATTTTCATGAGCTGGAACCATATCCATGCCTGGAACGCTTGTCTTAAGTAGAAAATCATCAATCTTGGTTGATTCATCCATCATCAAGTCGTAAATAGAACCTTCTATTTCTCGGGTTGAAACATTTAATCCAACTGAGAGTGAGTGTTGCGGATCAAAATCAACTAGCAGTACGCGCCGTCCCATTTCAGCGAATGCCGCACCGAGATTAATGGTGGTAGTGGTTTTTCCAACGCCACCTTTTTGATTAACAACCGAGATGATTCGCGCATCGCCATGAGAGAGAAGAGGTGCCGGCTCAGGAAATCTAGGAGTCGCTTTTCCTAAAACAGAAGATGTGGTGACAACTTCGCTATCACTTTTAGAAGCGCCACGAATTGTCGATTTAGCGTTCAATTGAGAAATCTCTGAAGCACTTTTTGCCATGGCGCGACTCTACGCAGATGGCAACTCATTAATGCAACGACACGCGTAGAGTTCGCTAACCATGTCTAACGAAAATACTGAACTCTCAAGTGAAACTTTAGGTTCACTTGATGGAGGCAAAGTCAGTTCGTCAATAATTCCTAGTGTCTCAACACCTGCGCGAATTGCCGGTTTTTCAGTATCTCTAAAGAATTTCGATGGCCCTTTCGATCTTCTTCTGCAATTAATTTCTCGGCACAAGATGGATATCACCGAAGTAGCTATCGCTACCGTAACCGATGAATTTATAGCGTATATAAAGGCTTTGGAGGCCACCGATGAAGGGTGGAAGTTAGACCATGCAACTGAATTTCTCGTTGTAGCAGCAACGCTGCTGGACCTGAAGGCGGCGCGGCTCTTGCCATCAGGTGAAATTGATGATGAAGAGGACCTCGCCCTTCTGGAAGCCCGAGATCTACTCTTCGCCCGACTCTTGCAATACCGCGCCTTCAAAGAGATTGCGGCGATTCTTGAGACTCGAATTGAGATTCAAGAGCGAACCTTCCCTCGCAGTGTGGCTCTAGATCCGATCTTTGCGAGCCTGTTACCCGAGGTTCTCATTGGCGTGACTCCAGAACGATTTGCTGCGATCGCCAATCGCGTACTCACTCCCAAAACGTCGCCAACGCTATCCACGGCACATCTTCACCTCGCTATGGTCAGCGTTGCGGCGGAGGCCACACTGGTAATCGCGCAGCTCCGGCGGCAGAAAACCGCCACTTTTCGATCTCTTGTCGCTGATGCAACAAACACCTTGGTTGTTGTGGCTAGATTTCTTGCACTTTTGGAGCTCTACAGAGAGGGCCAAATCCGCTTCGAGCAGGTAGTAGCCCTGGGGGAGTTGCAGGTAACTTGGACTGGAAGCGATAGTGGGGAAGTTAAGGTAAGCGATGAATTT
>RGYL01000180.1 GCA_010032085.1 Actinomycetota bacterium | reverse complement strand
GACTGCGAAAAGCCACGGGTAGCTGTCTACCTAGCGTTAATCCGTGGATGTCCGAATGGGGAAACCCAGCACTCGTTATGGAGTGTTACTCCTGCCTGAACACATAGGGCAGGGAGAGGGAACCAGGGGAATTGAAACATCTCAGTACCCTGAGGAAAGGAAAGAAAACTCGACACCCTTAGTAGCGGCGAGCGAAACGGGTTGAGACTAAACCGTGCCGGTGCAATAGCCAGGTGGCGTTGCCGGTACGGGGTCGTGGGATAGCGAGCCAGAGCGCCTGATCTGGCACGGAGTTACCAAATTGCTGTGTAGTGGAACTGTCTGGAAAGGCGGGCCGCAGCGGGTAAGAGCCCCGTACACGAAACGCACGCAATCTCCGCGCTCGATCCCAAGTAACGCCGGAACCGAGCAAGCCGGCGTGAATCCGCGGGGACCACCCCGTAAGTCTAAGTATTCCTTGGCGACCGATAGTGAACCAGTACCGTGAGGGAAAGGTGAAAAGTACCCCGGGAGTGAACTGTGGATAGGGGTGAAAGGCCAATCAAACTTCGCGATAGCTGGTTCTCCTCGAAATGCATTTAGGTGCAGCGTTGCATGTTCAGTTCCGGAGGTAGAGCACTGGATGGGCTAGGGGGCCTACAAGCTTACCGAACCCAGCCAAACTCCGAATGCCGGAACTCCAGAGTGCAGCAGTGAGTCCACGGGGGATGAGCTTCGTTGGACGAAAGGGAAACAGCCCAGATCATCAGCTAAGGCCCCTAATTCAGGACTAAGTGGAAAACGATGTGAGATTGCATAGACAGCCAGGAGGTTGGCTTAGAAGCAGCCACCCTTAAAAGAGTGCGTAACAGCTCACTGGTCGAGTGATCTTGCGCGGACAATTCAACGGGGCTCAAGTCCTGAGCCGAAGCTATGGGATTCGTAGAAATACGGATCGGTAGAGGAGCGTCGATGCTGCAGCGAAGCGACGGAAGAATCCGGCGTGGAGCGGCATCGAGTGAGAATGCAGGCATGAGTAGCGAGAGAGGGGTGAGAAACCCCTCCGCCGAAAGCCCAAGGGTTCCTGGGGAAGGCTAATCCTCCCAGGGTAAGTCGGGAGCTAAGGAGAGGCCGCGAGGCGTATCCGATGCACAACAGGTTGATATTCCTGTACCGGTATGAAGGCGCAAAGCCCAAGATCTGCGACGTCGAGGCTGTCTTCGGACGAATCGGCCTAGTGGGTGGCGGGTAACTGAAGTGGGACGCAGGAGGATAGGTGAGCCGGGGCGATGGTTGTCCCCGGGTAAGCGTGTAGGGAGATCCCGATGAGAGTTGGGGTCAATTCTGAAGCGCGATGCCGAGCCGTTTTAGGCGAAGTCATCGATTCCATGCTGCCAAGAAAAGCACAGCAGTGAGTTGTCATACCGCCCGTACCCCAAACCGACTCAGGTGGGCGGGTAGAGAATACCAAGGCGATCGGGAGAACTATGGTTAAGGAACTCGGCAAATTACCTCCGTAACTTCGGAAGAAGGAGGACCCAAGTAAGGTGTAAAAGCCTGAGTGGGTGGCACAGACCAGGGGGTAGCGACTGTTTACCAAAAACACAGCAGCGTGCGAAGCCGCAAGGCGCTGTATACGCT
>RGYL01000179.1 GCA_010032085.1 Actinomycetota bacterium | reverse complement strand
TTATTTTCTTCTTAGCCTCTCGATGGTGGTTCAATTGAGCGCTATGGCGTTTTCATTTCAAATCTCAAATCAGATTCCCGGTCAGCGTGGAAGAAGTGGCTGCATTAAGACTCCTCATGGTGAGATAAAGACGCCCGCCTTTATTCCGGTCGGCACTAAAGCCACCGTTAAATCAGCGCTCCCAGAATCTGTTGGAGAACTTGGAGCCCAAGCCGTCCTTGCAAATGCTTATCACCTTTACCTTCAACCCGGTCCAGATACCGTTGATGAAGCGGGGGGCCTTGGAAAGTTTATGAATTGGAGCCGGCCCACATTTACCGATAGCGGTGGCTTTCAAGTTATGTCTCTCGGTGTTGGTTTCAAAAAAGTAATTGATATGACCGGCGATTCCCTAAATTCGGATGACTTGATTGCCGAAAAGCGAGAGCGTCTTGCTCAAGTTGATGACGATGGTGTTACCTTCAAATCTCATCTCGATGGTTCGATGCATCGCTTCTCTCCAGAAATTTCTATGCAAGTTCAACATAAAATCGGCGCTGACATTATTTTTGCCTTTGATGAGTTAACTACACTTCACAATACGAGGAAATACCAAGAAGATTCCCTCGAGCGCACCAGACTTTGGGCCATTAGATGTTTAGATGAACATAAAAGATTGACAGATGAGAGAGCTCATCGCCCCTATCAAGCGCTCTTTGGTGTCCTACAAGGGGCACAATACGAAGATCTTCGTCGCAAAGCAGCTAAAGATTTGGGTTCCATGTCATCAAGTGGAATTGAATTCGATGGTTTTGGGATTGGCGGCGCACTAGACAAGTCAAAGTTGGGAACAATAATTGGCTGGGCAGTCGATGAACTACCCGAGAAAAAACCGCGTCATTTACTCGGAATTGGCGAACCAGCAGATCTCTTCGCCGGAGTTGAAAACGGTGCAGATACTTTTGACTGTGTAGCTCCCACACGAGAGGCTCGCACAAGCGCCGTTTATTCTCCGACCGGACGATTTAATGTTTCGGGGGGCTCTTATCGACGTGATTTCTCACCAATTGATTCCTCATGTGATTGCTATACCTGCAAGAACTACTCTCGCGCTTACTTGAATCATCTATTTCGCGCGAAAGAGATCCTTGGACCAACGCTAGCAACGATTCATAATCTCTACTTCATCGTAAAACTAGTCGATCGAATGCGGATAGCGATCGAGCGTGGTGACTTTGCAGAATTTAAAGAAGATTTTCTCGGTCGCTATAAGAGCAGTAACTAAATCTGTCTTTGACTCAATTAACCTTGCGCTGCTTTTACACCCTGCTCTAGATGCGCGCGAACATGGCGAGACATAAGGGATACGTAATCAATAATCTTAATTTGATCCCCATTTGGTCGTGTTCCCGTCCTTGAAAGTTGCAACTCATCCAAAGACTGCAAAATTTCAATATTTCCAAGGCGTAAAGATTTGAAAGTCTCTATTGATACTCTCGGGTCGCGATCCTCTTTTATGACTGCAAATGCATCCTCGTCCCATGAACTGAATTTGTATCCATCACTGGTGAGCATCATTCGAAGACGGAGGGCAAGTGAGATCTCAGCATCCGCAAGATGAGCAAGGCATTGAGATGCGGTC
>RGYL01000178.1 GCA_010032085.1 Actinomycetota bacterium | reverse complement strand
CCTCAAAGCGCGCCCCTCTTCCAGCGAAGGGAATCCCAACTAACTCATGAAAAACATGACTAACCTAAAGAAGCGTTTCTTTGGAATCGCTTCAGTTCTTGCCATCACCACTGCTGGCCTTGTAGCTGTACCAACAGTTGCTAATGCAAATCCAGTCTGTACGAACAAGGTGATCTTCACTGAGTGCGTTGGCGTTACCTCAGATCGCGCTCCATATATCTTCCAAGTACCTGCGAAGTTCTCTGGAACTTTCTTCCTCTTCTCGCATGGTTACCGCTATCCAATTGATATCCCAGCTTCAATTCCACTAGTTGGTGGTTACACGGTCACAAACACCCCACAACCTGTCGGTGGTCGCACCCCTGCTGAAATCCAAGAGGTTGCACTAGGCATGTTGACCAAGGGTTATGGAGTTGGTGGCTCCGGCTTTGCTCGTCAAGGTTGGAATGTTGACTCTGGTATTAAGACCAATGTTGAGCTGATTGGCATTATTAAGAAGCAATTCCCAACTGTGACGAAGGTTGTCGCATGGGGCGAGTCGCTCGGTGCCTTCATGACACAGGCTCTCTCTGAAAGTAACCCAGAGTTAATCAATGCCGCCGGAAACCTCTGCCCTGCAGCTGGTTCACCAGAAGCTTCAGTAAAACTAGCTGGAGATGTGCGAACTGAGTTGCAATCAAAGTTCCCTGTGGGCCAGGGCCAGTTGCTCCATCAAAGCTTGCGCTCTGGGTTGGAAGTCCAGCCATTGCAGCAACAAGTACAAGTGCCGAGCGAGAAGGAATCGCGCTCTTAATTGCAGCAGGAACATTTGTGGCAGTTGCAGGCCATGCCGGGAAGGTTGGGTTGGCAACAATTGCGGCTTGCATTGCGCCAGCAACTGTTAGAACGCGACCGATATCGGCATAAACCTCAAGGACCGACTTGTAATTTCCACCTTGAATTGATGGATCAAACATAGTCTTAATTCCCCATAGTGCATCTCCAGCTAACTTGACCGAGGCTTCTGGTGAACCAGCTGCTGGGCAGAGGTTTCCGGCTGCGTTGATCAAATTGGAGTGATTTTCAGAGAGCGCTTGGGTGATGAATGCACCAAGTGACTCGCCCCATGCAACGACCTTCGTCACTGTTGGGAATTGTTTCTTAATGATGCCAATCAATTCCACATTTGTCTTAAGGCCAGAGTCAACATTCCAACCTTGACGAGCAAAGCCGGAGCCACCAATTCCATAACCCTTAGTTAACATTCCAAGAGCTACCTCCTGGATTTCAGCAGCACTGCGGCCACCGGTTGGCTGTGGGGTGTTAGTGACTGTGTAGCCACCAACGAGAGGAATAGATGCTGGGATATTGATTGGGTAGCGGTAACCATGCGAGAAGAGGAAGAAAGTTCCGGAGAACTTCGCTGGTATTTGGAAGATATATGGAGCGTTATCGGAAGTAACACCAACGCACTCCGTGAAGATCACCTTATTTGTACAGACTGGATTTGCATTAGCAACTGTTGGTACAGCTACAAGTCCAGTTGTGGTGATTGCTAGAACTGAAGCGATTCCAAAGAAACGCTTCTTTAGGTTAGTCATGTTTTTCATGAGTTAGTTGGGATTCCCTTCGCTGGAAGAGGGGCGCGCTTTGAGG
>RGYL01000177.1 GCA_010032085.1 Actinomycetota bacterium | reverse complement strand
ACATTAATATCTGCTGGAACTGTTTATGTGGGTCATGGTAATGGATTAGGAACAACTGATAACGGTACTACAGTTTCAAGCGGCGCTGCTCTTTATTTATACAATAATATTACAGTTGGAGCCGAGGCTTTATCATTAGATGGAGGTACATTTGGTTCATCTTCTGGAAGTCCTGTTTTTCAAGGAGTGATCACATTGACTGCAAATGCAACAATTACAAATTTATCTGCAGATACATTATTTGCCATTAATTCTTCAGGATCTATTACTGGAACAAATAAAACATTAACATTTAGCGGTTCAGGCGTAATTGTGGTTGATGATCCAATATCAATTGGAAGTGGTGGAATAGTAGTCAGTAACAATCCTGTAGTTTACTTACAACAGGATAATACCTTTACAGGAGGTATTACTTTAAACGGAGGTGTACTAGCTCCTTATGCAAATACTGCTCTTGGAGATAGTGGAAGTTCAAATAAAATAACTTTCCAAGGTGGAGGTATTCGACATTATAGTACAAATACCTCAGAACTTTATGCTAGATATAATACACCTGCGAATGGTTATTCATGGGGAATTGATCCAGGTGCTTATACAATTAATTATAATGAAGCATCTTCAGAAACTTTTGGTAATCCAGGCGGTGGATCAGCTAATTTCACAGTTTTTGGAAGCGTAGGAATTTCTGGAACAAGAGGATCTGGAACTTATTCAAGAACTTCATATAGCACAGGTACTTTAGTTTGGGATACAACACATAATTATTCAGGCACAACAATTGTAAGAGGCGCAACATTACAATTAAACACATTACCATCAGCTGGTCGAAATATTACTGTTTTAGGAGGAACGCTTGATTTAAATAGTCAAACTACTGCAGTTCTTGGAACTGTAACTATTGGAGGAGACAATCAGAATGCTGCAGGCGGATCAGGCATTAATGCAACCGTTCCAAATGGAACTTTAAAAGCTGCAACTTATTCCTTTAACCCAGGTTCTGCTGCGACCGATACTATAACAGCAGTTATTGCTGACGGTTCAAGCGCTACTGCTATTACAAAAACAGGAAGCGGAGTAACAGTTTTAGTAGCTGATAATACTTATTCCGGAATTACAAATATTAATGCTGGAACTTTACGTATTAGTAAAGACTCTAATTTAGGAGCAGTCCCAGGAAGCACAACTGCTAATTCTATAACCTTTAATGGAGGTACATTAAATACCACTGCAGATTTTACTCTAAATAGTAAAAGAGGAATTACTCTAAGTTCTGGAGGTGGAACTATAAATACTAATAGTGGTACCACATTAACTTACGATGGAATTATTACAGGCACTGGCAGTTTAACTAAATTAGGAACTGGTACGTTAAATTTAACATCAGGAAGCAATAACACTTACTCAGGTGCAACTTATATATACGAGGGAAACCACGCAATTGCTCATGCAAATGGTCTTGGAACTACAGGAGGCGCTACAACAGTTTATTCTGGTGCTTCATTAAATATATCAAATAACATTACAGTTGCTGAACCAATCACAATTAACGGAACAGGAGTGTCTGGCGGTGGAGCTATTCGATTAACTAGTGGTAGCAACACATATTCAGGATCAATTACATTAGATAGTAACTCTTCAATTGTCAGCAAT
>RGYL01000176.1 GCA_010032085.1 Actinomycetota bacterium | reverse complement strand
GGAATCTGAACTTCACTTCGACTAATCAAGAGAATTCCTTTCGCTTGCCCGTTTAGCCTCTGCTAATACTTGAATGACTCTCTCATCCGAAACTTGCATAAAGTTCTCGTAATACTCACCAATTGCGCCCATAATGCTGGGCGTCTGAAGCGAATAGATGTGATCACAGAACCTATGTAATCGCTCAATAGCGCTTAGTGAGGCCACCGGAACAGCGACATATAGTGCTTTTGGCTGAGATGCCTTTACCGCGCGAATGGCGACTTCCATCGTCGCACCCGTAGCTATTCCATCATCAACTATCAATACTCGCTTATCGGCAAGAGTCATCCGCTCGCGCCCTTGGTAGTAAAGGGACTCACGGCGCTCCAATTCACGAGTCTCACGATCACGAATTTTTGCAATTTGCTTTGGAGTTACCTTTAAGTCATCTGCCAAATCTTGATTCAAGTAGATGAAACCTCCCGAAGCGATTGCTCCTAATGCAAGTTCATTCTGCTTCGGTGCACCGAGTTTGCGCACAACCAAGACTTCAAGTGGCGCTCTCATTCTTATTGCTATCGGAAGTGCCACCTCGACCCCACCACGTGGCAGAGCAAGCACTACCAAGTTCAACTTAGGTATCTCTTGTTCAAGATGGATAGCTAAGAAATCTCCTGCTTCCGATCGATTCTCATACTTTGTATGCACGAGGAATGCCTGATAGAAAGTTAGATTCTTGATCTACCACTAGCTGGAACTCAGAATCTAACTTGTTACTGCTGTGTGATAGATAATCTTCTTTTCATCAACTATTAATCGAAGGCGATCAAGTCTTAAGAGTTTCTTATTTAATTCTAAAGATGAATCGCCATTTGCGTTTAAGGTGACAATTCCGAGATTGATATACCTTGTCCCACCTTTTACATATTCTCGAAGTTGAACTTTCGCCGATTTGCCGGCATACGCACTTTTTAAATCAACTATTACAATCGGCTTCGAGGCAAAATTTGCATAGAAGAACTTATTGCGCTCTGCTGCAGCCGCAATAACTTTCTTTATATTTCTCTTAGATCCGGAATTTATCGAGCTCTCTCTTGATGTATTCGAGAATCTACTTAGCTTCTTTGTGATGATTTGAATTGATCCATCTTCATACCTGTAGAACCCAGAATCCAATTCAGCGGTTAACTCGGGTCGAGGTAGCAACGGAAGGGATACCGCAAGGCTTGGCTCATCTTGGAGCTGGGGATCTTTTGTCTCAGTCCAAGTTCTTAGTTCTATGGCTTGATTCAATTGGCGAATTGGTAATCCCGTTGCAAGGGAGTCCAGGGAAATGTTCAAATCTAAATCTCCATCCAAATAACTTGAGCCAGGTAATGGATAACTGACCCGTAACGTTGCCGGACTAGAGGTCGTGAAAGCTGGAATGAAGAGCGTGGCAAGGTCGATTCGACTACCACCTGGAAGTTCAAAAGTTATTACTAAGTCCCGAGTCGGATCGTAAATTACGGTAAATGGCAAGTTGAGTGAGAGCGTCACTGTTTCTGTTTCTGAGTTACTTGACCCTGAAAGATTTGTGTTACTGGAACTCGAACTTTGACCGCTAGAGGTTGATGAAGAACCTGTATTGCTCTGGTTTGTCGATTGAGTTGGAGTTGTTGAAGTTGGAGTGGGTGATGGTGATGAAG
>RGYL01000175.1 GCA_010032085.1 Actinomycetota bacterium | reverse complement strand
AAACTTACGCGCACGGAACTTTTATTTCAAAAGGTGGCGAAAATGGCGGAGATGGAGGCTTAATTGAGACCTCAGGTTACTTCCTAAACACAGATGGTGCAGTGGTTAATGCATCTTCAGCCTTAGGAAATTCAGGAACTTGGTTATTGGATCCTTTTGATATTACCATTGCTAGCACAGGAAACACTGGAACTGCTTATTCATCAACTTTTGTTGCAGGTCAAACTTCAACAATTTTAGCATCTAGCATTGAAACATCACTTAACGCAGGCACGAACGTATCTATCACTACTGCTGACGGCAGCATTACATTCACTACTGGAATTGCAAAAACTTCAAACAACAATTCTTCTCTTACTTTAAGCGCATATGTTAACGTTGCTCTTGGAGCTAACAGCATAACAACAAGCCTTGGTACGTTACCATTAACAATAACTGCAACAACTGGATCATTTACTGGCTCAGGAAATTTATCTCTTAACGGTGGAGCTTTATCAATTACTCAAGCAACTGCTGGAACATACTCTGGTATAATTTCGGGATCGGGAACTACTCTTACTAAAGCTGGAGCTGGGGCATTAACTTTATCTGGTGCTAACACTTATTCTGGAGGCACTACTTTAACGGCAGGATCTATACTTGTTGGTAATGCTGGATCAGGAAGCGTTGGTAGTATTACAAACAGTTCAGTTGGAACAGGTACATTAACATTTAATGGAGGAACTATTTCATCAGATAGTTCAACCGCAAGAACTATTAACAACCCAATTACTTATACTGGAAATGTAACTTTTGGAGATGGCACTAATAATGGAGCTTTAACTTTTGCTGCAGCTGAAGCGTTAGGAGCCGCGACTAGAACATTAACTGTTAATACTACAGGAGGTGTTACATTATCTGGTATCATAAGTAGTACAGGTGCTTATGGTATTATTAAAGGCGGAACTGGTTCATTAACTTTATCTGGCAATAACTCTTACACTGGAACTACAACAATTAATGCCGGTACATTAAAATTGGGAGCTACGGGAGATTCAACAAACACACCTCTAGGCACTACTGGAGCTGGAACAGTTGTTGCAAGCGGAGCAACACTTGATCTTGCAGGTTATACATTAGGAACCGCTGAAGCTTTAAGTTTAGCTGGAACAGGATCAGCAGGTTCTAACGGAGCTTTAATTAACTCAGGTTCAGCTGCTACTTATTCAGGTCTACTTACTTTAACTAACAGTGCTACTATTTATTCAGCAAATAATATTACGTTGAGTAATATTGGTACAATTACAGGATCTACATTTGGATTAACTCTTGATGGAACTGCCACAGGAAGTTCACTTGCAAGTATTATTGGAACAGGAGCTGGAACACTTACTAAAGCAGGAACAGGTACTTGGACATTATCAGGTGCTAGCACATATACAGGCCTTACAACAATTTCTGATGGAACTTTAAAACTAGGCGCAAACGGTGGTGCAACAAATACACCGCTTGGAACAACAGGCTCTGGAACAACAGTATCATCAAATGGAACTCTTGATCTTGCAGGCTACACCTTAGGAACTGCTGAAGCTCTAACGCTTAATGGTACAGGAAGAAGTTCTATAGGAGCTTTAATGAATAGTGGGTCTGCTGCAACTTATTCAGGTTTAGTTACTTTAGGTAGCGCAAGTTCCATTATT